>NZ_JBSFRU010000335.1:0-6959 GCF_053589395.1 Nocardia sp. NPDC003345 | reverse complement strand
AGCGCTCGAAGCGCATGTGGCGAAGCCACGAGTCTCGAGCGCTGACAGCAGACGCCGAGGGGGCCGAACCCCGCGCGGCGAAGCCGCGCCAAAATGAACCCATGAGTACTGTTGCCGCTTACGCCATGGCCGGGCCCGATGCCCTGTTCGAGAAGGTCGCCATCGAGCGCCGGGAGCTCGGTCCGCAGGATGTGCTGATCGATATCGCCTTTGCCGGGATCTGCCATTCCGATATTCACACCGCTCGTAACGAATGGGGTGGGGCCGCCTACCCGTGTGTCCCCGGGCACGAGATCGCGGGGACCGTGGCCGCGGTCGGGACGGCGGTCTCCCGGTTCCGGATCGGTGATCGCGTGGGCGTCGGCTGCATGGTGGATTCGTGTGGTGTCTGCGAACCGTGCCTGGCCGGTGAGGAGCAGTACTGCACCCGGGGCGCGGTGATGACCTACAACAGCCGGGTGCCCGAGGAGTTACAGCCGGGCGGGCACACGCTGGGCGGGTATGCCACCCGGATCGTGGTGACGGAGAACTTCGTGGTCGGGATTCCGGAGGGGATCGATCTGTCGATCGCGGCGCCGCTGCTGTGCGCGGGGATCACGCTGTACTCGCCGCTGCGGCATTGGGGCGCGGGACCCGGTAAGCGGGTCGCCATCATCGGGATGGGGGGCCTCGGTCATATCGGTGTGAAGATCGCTTCGGCACTGGGAGCCGAAGTGACGGTGCTGAGTCATTCCCTGAGCAAACAGGAGGACGGAAAGCGATTCGGTGCGGACCACTATTACGCGACCGTCGATAAACAGATCTTCCGGGAGTTGCGTAGTCACTTCGATCTCATCATCAATACCGTTTCCGCGGATTTGCCGATCGCCGACTATATGAAGTTGCTGCGCCTGGACGGCACGCTGGTCGTGCTGGGGCTGCCGGAGCAGCCGCTCGCGGTCCCGGCCAAGGTGCTGGCCGGGCGACGGCGGGCATTGGCCGGATCGATGATCGGCGGGATCGAGCAGACCCAGGAGATGCTGAATTTCTGCGCCGAGCACGGAATCGGCGCGGAAATCGAGTTGATTTCCGCCGACGAGATCGACGGGGCCTACGAACGGGTCGTGGCCAGCGATGTGCGCTACCGGTTCGTGATCGATACCGCGACGATCTGAGGTCCGGAGCCGGAATGCGCTGCCGAATTCCATGGGTTGCGCGAACGCCGAATCGCTTTGATCGGTCGTCGTCGAAGGATTGATCGGCCGCTGTCGAACAATGTTGTTTCGGTGTTGTGAGTGGCTTTACCCGACTGTGGAGAAGGCTGTGGAAAACCCGTAGCCGCACTTGTGGATGACGGCCGGTTCTTGTGGATGGATTCGGGCTCCCGCCCTGGTGGGGGCGCGGATTCTCTTGTTTCGGTTTCCGGCGGATAACAAGTGTGCCCGATTTCCGGGTGGGCCCGCGGACCGCTTTTCCGCGGAAAAGCCCGACGCCAGCGGCCCTTTTCTCGCGTGCGCCGGAAACCGGCGCCGCCGTCCTGTGACGCGGATGTGACCGCGGTGGCCCTTCGTAACGAATCGGCGGTCATCACCCGGCTGTCATCCACAGGACCCCTCGAGCCTGTGGATAACTGTGGAGACCTGTGGATAACTCCCCGCGGCCGGGAAACCCGGTACGCGGCGCCGATCCGGGCGACAATGGATGGGTCCGGCGGCGTCAGGGAGGCTCATTGGACAACCAGTGGCAGGGCACCGGCCCCGGTGGTCCCACCGGTGGTGGCCGGGCGCTCATCACTGTCGTCGCGGCGGTACTGGCCCTGGGTGCCCTGTTCGGCTATCGCGGGGAACTACCCGGACTCGGGCAGCCGCGCAGCGTCGTCGCCGCGCCCGTCCGGCTCGCGCCGCGGCCGCCGCTCGACCCCGGAGCGGTCACACAGGGGGTCTCGCCGGTGCTGGTGAACATCACCGCCGCGGCCCGCCCGTTCGGTGCCTCGGCCGCCGGCTCCGGCATCGTCCTCACCGGCGACGGTCAGGTTCTCACCAGCCATCATGTGGTCAAAGGGGCCAAAACCGTGCGGGTCAGCCGGGTCGCCGACGGTGCGGTGTACTCCGCGCAGGTGCTCGGCTACGACGCCCGCGCCGATATCGCACTGCTGTCCCTCGCCGGCGCCAACGGGCTGGCCGCGGCCCGGATCGGCAGTTCGGCGGGCCTGCGCCTACGGGACGAGGTCCTCGCCATCGGCAACGCGGGCGGCAGCGGCGCGGCCACCGCGGTCACCGGGCGTATCAGCGACCTCGACAGCACGATCATGGCCCTGAACGAACAGGATCTCTCGCGCCAGGCGCTCACCGGAGTCCTCGAGATCGAGGCCCCGGTCAGTTCCGGGCAGTCCGGCGGCGCACTCACCGATTACAGCGGGGCGGTGGTCGGCGTGATCGCCGCGGCCTCCGGAGAACACGACCCGCCCGGCGAAACGGCCGACCCGCCGAACGGATACGCCGTGCCCATCGATGCCGCCATGCGGGTGGTGCGGCAGATCCGCTCGGGTACGCCCACCGAATCCGTGCATATCGGCCCCACGGCGACTCTCGGCGTGCTGATCTCCGACGCCGGACCGCGCGGCGCCCGGATCGATATGGCCATCGGGGGCCTGCCCGCCCAGCAGGCGGGCCTGCTCGCCGGTGAGATCATCACGTCGCTGGACGGCCGCGCGATCACCGGCGCCCGTGCGCTGCGCGCGGCCATCGACACCCGGAAACCGGCCGAGGTCGTCCGGCTCGGAGTGCTCGCGACAAACGGGGCCGAACGAGTGGTCCCGGTGACCCTGGCCACCGGGACCCCGGGCTGACCCCGGCATTCAGAACAGTGACAGCCAGTAGTCCTGGAACCGCAGGAAGACCAGCACCAGCACCACGGCGTAGAACACCGCGACGAAGGTCCAGCGCCATTCGGCGACCACCCGCAGCGCTCCGCGGTCGTCCGCCCACAACTGCTCGGTGACCACCGCGAACAGTGGCGTGATGATCGCCCACACCACCATGCAGTAGGGGCACAGGGCATTGATCCGGTACAGGCTCTGGAAGATCAGCCAGCAGATGAACAGGGTGCCGGCGAGGGTTCCCAGCCACAGACCCGTCCAGACCCAGCGCGGCAGGCCCACGCCCGCCACCGACAGTACGGCCAGCGTGACGACCACCGAGAACCCCGCGACGCCCATGATCGGGTTCGGGAACCCGAGCACCTGGGCCTGATCGGTGACCATCACCGATCCGCAGGACAGCACCGGGTTCAGGCTGCACGACGGCACGTACCCGGGGTCGCTCAGCAGTTTGAAATCTTCGACCAGCAGGACGAACGAGGCGATCCAGCCGGCCAGACCGCCCAGGAGCAGGATCCAGGCGGCCTGGGGCGAGGTCCGGATCACTGGCCCGCAGCCTCCTGGATCGCCGTGGCCAGCGGAGCGGTGTCGAAGACGACCTCGTTCGGGCCGGCCTGCTTGGTCTTCAGCTGGATCTGTTCACCGTTGACGAAGACCGTGGGAGTGCCGTCGATGCCCTCGGCGAGCGATTCGTCGGATTTCGCGGCGACGTAACCCTTGTAGGTGCCGTCGGTGATGCATTTCTCGATACCCGGGTCGGTGTAGCCGGCTTCGCGGGCGATCTCGACCAGCTTGTCGTCCGGCAGGCCCGTGCCGCCCTCTTCCGGCTGCTGTGCGAACATCCGCTCCAGCCAGTCCTGGTATTTGTCGGTGCCGGTATCGGCGACACAGTAGGAGGCGTCGGCCGCCCGGGTCGAATATTCGGTGCTCGACATCTTGTCCAGATACCCGACGATGTTGTATTCGACCGCCGCCGACCCGTCGGCCACCGTCTGCCGCAGCAGTTCGCCGTGATCGGCCTCGAACTGTTGACAGACCGGGCACTGCATATCCGCGACGATCCGCACGGTCGCCGGGGCATCGGGCTGCCCGATCCGGATCGCCCCGTTCTCGGTGGCCGCGGCCGGTACCGGCCCGTCGTAGTCCGAACCCGAGTTGCGCACGGCCAGACCGATCCCGATCGCGGCGACCAGCGCGATCAGTACGGCGGTCACCCCCACCTGTATCGCGATCTTGCGCTTGCGGTCCGCGCGTGCGGCCGCCGTCACCGGATTCGACCGCCCGGGGTTTTTGCTCACCGTGCGTTCACCACGCCTTTCGCTAGCCTGGTTGCCCCGGCCGCGGGGAAGGCCGCCGGGCCGCCGGGTGCCCCGGCGCACTGCCCATCATTGCCCGGCTTGCTGAGAGTTTCCATAACCCGCGGGGGCGGGCCGGTCAGGCGCTGTCGAGCCGGCGCAGTTCGGCCTCCGGATCGAACGTGGCCGGCGGCCATTGCAGGTTCAACCCCTCCAGGGCCTCGATCAGTAGTTCGGTGACGGCCAGCCGGGAGAACCATTTGGCGTCGGCGGGCAGGACGTACCAGGGCGCGTAGTCGGTGGAGGTCCGGTCCAGCAGGTCCTGATAGGCCTGTTGATAGTCGGGCCAGTACGCGCGTTCGTCGATATCGGCGGGGTTGAACTTCCAGTATTTGTCGGGACGTTCCAGCCTTTGCCGCAGTCGCTTCTTCTGTTCGTCGAGGGAGACGAACATGGCGACCTTCACCAGGGTCGTGCCGGCCCTGGTGAGTTTCCGCTCGAAGTCGTTGATCTCGTCGTAGCGTTTGCGCCAGATCTCCTCGGGCACCAGATGGTGTACCCGGGCCACCAGCACGTCCTCGTAATGCGACCGGTCGAATACCCCGAGCTGCCCACCGCGCGGCAACTCCTTGCGGATCCGCCACAGGAAATGATGTTTCTTCTCCTGCTCGGTCGGCACCCCGAACGCGGCGTGGTCGACGCCCTGCGGGTCCACCGAACCGATCACATGGCGCACGATCCCGCCCTTACCGGCGGTGTCCATGCCCTGTAGTACCAGCAGCACACTGCGTTCGTCTCCGGACCGGCCGTTGGCATAGAGCTTTTCCTGTAGCCCGGCCAGGACCGCGCTGCGCTCGGCGAGCAGTTCCTGCCCGGCCTTCTTCCCGCCGTGGAAGCCGGGATGTGCCGACGTGTCGAGGTCGGCGATGCGCAGGCCGTCGGCGCGCAGCGCCCGGCCCGCGGGGGTCTTCCAGTGCTGAGCCATCGAACAGGATTATCACAATCCGGAGGCGCTGCCACCGATCCGTGCCAGGCTCAGTAGCTCGTCGGCGAAATCGGCATCGCCGGCCGGGCTCAGGGTGAGCACATCGGAGGTGGTGAGCAGATAGCGGCCGTCGCCCTGGATATCGAGCCAGCTGCGGTGGCGGGTGGGCGGTGACATCGGATCGCTCGGGGCGACCGTGACGGTGATGAACCCCCGGGAGTCGACCGGTTCGCGGAGGGTCTCGCGGAATCTGGCGGCGTCGCCGGCGGCGCATCCCGGGATCGGTTCGTCGGTGAGTACGGTTTCCTGGGGCTCCTGGAACGGGCCGTGCGAGCCGGGTCGCGCCGATCCGATCAGTGCCACCAGGCGTTTGCCCAGCTCACGGGCATGACACATATGTATCGTCACGCGAGTCGGCGTGGCCTGTAGCACCGCGGCGTGATGGTCGAGCACAGCGGCGAACCCGAGTATCTGCTCGGATTCGGCCCGGTCGCCGTTGCGTCCGGGGCCCGAGCGTTCTCCGGAGACGGTGACGGCGGTGGCGTCCGGACGAGCGCAGAGCATGAGCGCGGCTGCCAGATCCGGGTCGGCCTGCCTGGCAAACCGCTGCGGTAATCGCAGGGCGGCCAGTTCCGATTCGGTGCGTACCGCGCTGGCGGGCGCCAGGTTCACCGGGTACGGGCGCCGGTCCAGGCTCGTCTCATTGGCCCAGACGTAACTGAATTCGTCCGGTGTGAGGATCCATTTCACCGATGTGGGCTCCCGCCGGCGCCGGGCGCGGCGTCGGGGAACCGGGGGACCCGATCCCCGGAGGCCGGGAGCGTAGGGGTGTAGATGGTGGTCATGGCATCCTGAGCGTCGGCGGTCGCCGCCGCGGAGGCGATATCGTGATCCATCCGGCGCCGGCCGCCGTGCACCGCCTCGGCGGCGGGATCATCGAGCGGCCGGTACGGCCGCGGCGGTTCGATCGCCGACCGGAGTATCTGGGCCGCTTCGGAATTGCCCTCCATGATCCGCTGCAGTGCCCGGCATACGTCGTGGGTCGCGTTCCCGAGGTCGATGAACTCCTGGGTGGCCTGCCAGGCCGCGCCGGCGGTGTGACCGGACCAGCGCCCGAATTCGCGCTGCACGGTAGCGGTGAAAGCGGCGAAGGCCGCCGCGACGCTGTCGGCGTTCGATTTCCAGGCCGCCGCGGTGGTCCCCAATGCGCCGGCGTCCAGGGTCGCGCCGACCTGGTCCCAGATCTCCTGATGGCTGTAGCTGCCGAAACACTCACGTTCCGGCGCGTACGGCGGATCGGTATCGGCGTGTTCAGCCATGTTCGCCCCGGTCGGCGATGGCGCGGCCGTCGTCGTGGGCCCGATGGGCGGCGGCCACGGCGAGGGCGGCGCGGTTGGCGAGGTCGGCCTCCTCGAACCGGCCGGCGGCGGCCAGATAGGCGGCCTTGAAGCAGAGAGCCGTTTCCTGCAGCGCGGTGAGCGTGTCCAGGTAATCGGCCGCTTTCCCGCCGAAACCGGCGGCGAGTGCCCGGCCGGTGGGCAGGTCGGGGAAGCCGGCGCTGCCCGGCGTACCGGTGATCTGCTCTCCGCCCGCGCGAGCGGCCTCCAGATCGGCGACCAGGGTGTCGCAGGCCCGAGCCAGACGTAACGCGACATCCTCGGCGAGTGCGAAGGAATCGGCGCCCCCGGCGGTGGCGGAAGCGTACAGCCGCCGGGCCGTTCCCTGCCCCATGTCCGGCACCGCCATCTCGAATCCCCCTTCCGGCCCACGGGTATGTTCGGTGACTCTACCGACGAGTAGCGGCGGCGTCGCCGGAAAACCG
>NZ_JBSFRU010000334.1:0-6969 GCF_053589395.1 Nocardia sp. NPDC003345 | reverse complement strand
TACTCGGGCAGCCGCCGCCGGTGGGATGTCGTGGTTTCCGGCGGCCACGCGACCATCCGTGGAAGCTGCGCCGACGACAGCGAGCGGCGTGTCGTGGCAGCGATGGCACGGACTATCCCCGGTGTCGACGATGTCCGTATCGAGGACGCCCCGGCGACCACCGCCGGCCGGTAAGAGCCGCGCACACCCGATCGGAGGAGTGGTCCGATGGCAGGCGCTACCGGAATTGAGCCGAAGGCGACGATCGTCGTCGGCGTCGAAGGCTCCGAGGCCTCCACCACCGCGGTGCGGTGGGCGAGCGAAACGGCGTCCGCGCGCGGATATCGGCTGCGGATCGTGCACGGCATGGATATGACGGCGACGCGGGCGGTACGCAATGTCTACGACGTCATGGAACCCCCTATCGCCGAAGCGATCCGGCACCGTGGCTCGGAATTGCTGAGCGCGGCCCGCGAAGAAGCCTTGCGCATCGATCCCGCGCTCTGGGTCGACGTGGAACTGTCCGAAACAGGCGCGGCGCCGTTGCTCATCGAGCATTCCGCCGAGGCCGAGATCACCGTTCTCGGGGCGTCCGGCTCGGGCTCGACCCTGACCCATCTCGGATCGACGCTGCTTGCCGTCACCGCGCACGGCCTCGGCAAGATCGTCGTCGCGCGTGGCGCGGCGCACCGCCACACCGGCCCGGTTGTCGTCGGCCTCGACGGCTCATCGAGCAGTGAGGCGGCCGCCGCGGCCGCATTCGCCGAGGCCGAGCTGCGCCGCGCCGCGCTGGTCGCCGTGCACGCCTGGCACGATCTGCGGGCCCACTGGTACGCGGGCATCCCGGAGGTGATCGACGACCCCGATATCGCCGCCGCGGCGGACACCGAACTGCGTTCCTGGCTGGCCGGCTGGTGCGAGAAGTACCCCGCCGTCGAGGTGCGGCGCGAACTCTATCTGGCGGGTCCGGACCTGCATCTGATCAACCGGTCGCAACAGGCGCAACTCGTGGTGACAGGCAGCCGGGGACGTGGTGGCTTTCGCGGACTGCTCCTGGGTTCGACGAGCAATATCCTGGTACAGCGCGCCCATTGCCCGGTGCTCGTGGCCCACACGGACCGAACCGGCGAATGACGGATATCGACGAACCGCCGCCGCCTACCCGGCCACCCGCGGCGGGTCGTCGTTCCGGGCGATCGGACGACCCGGTCGCGGGTATTCCGGCCGAAGTCGATCCGCGCGAGCCGGTATCGGCGTTGATGCGCGACCTGCGCACCGGGCCGCGCGGGCTCACCTCCCGGGAGGCCGACCGCCGGCTCGAGGTCTACGGCGTCAACGAATTGCCCCGGCGCCGCACCCGTCCCTGGTGGGTGGCGCTGGGACGGCAGTTCACCCATCCGCTGGCGCTGCTTCTCTGGGCGGCTGCCGCCTTGGCGCTCGGTAGTGGGTCCACAGCGCTGGGCGTGGCGATTCTCGCGGTGATAGTGCTCAACGCCGTGCTGGCCTTCTGGCAGGAGAACCAGGCCGAGCACGCCGTCCGCGCGCTGGATCGCTACCTACCCGAACAGGTCTGGGCGCTGCGCGACGGGCAACGGGCGCGGGTTCCGGTCGCCACCCTGGTACGCGGCGATGTCCTGCTCATCGAAGAAGGCGAGCGGATCCCCGCCGACGCGCGCATGGTCGACGGCACCGTCGAGGTGGAGATGGCGGCGCTCACCGGGGAATCCGATGTTCTCGAGCGCAGCGCCGGGGAACCGGACCACGCCGCGCGTTCCCTGGATTCACCGGTGCTCGTGTTCAGTGGCACCGCCTGTGTAGGGGGCGAGGGGCGCGCAGTGGTGTACGGGACCGGCGTGCACACCGAACTCGGCCGGATCGCGGCGCTGTCCCAGCATGTCCACACCACGGAGAGCCCGCTCGAACATCAGGTGCGGCGGGTAGCCTGGCTCATCGCCGCCGTCGCGGTCGGCGCGGGTGCGGCGTTCCTGCCACTCGGCCTGGTCGCGGGCCTGTCGCTCAGCGCCGCGCTGCTGTTCGCCATCGGCCTGCTGGTCGCCAATGTGCCCGAAGGCCTGCTACCGACAATCACTCTCGCGCTGGCGGCGGGCGTGCGGTCGATGGCGGGACGCGGTGCGGTGGCCAAACGGTTGTCCGCGGTGGAGACCCTCGGCTCCACCACGGTCGTGTGTACCGACAAGACCGGAACGCTGACCGTGAACTCGATGCGGGTCGCCGAGGTCACCGGAGATGCCCGCGACATCGCCGATATCGTGGCCCGGTGCGGTACCGCCGAAATCGGCGCGCACGCGGCCGGGGACCCCATGGAAATGGCGCTGCTGACTTACGCCGCCGATCAAGGGCGCGGGGTCGCGGCCACCGAACGCGAAAGAAATCGCGTCGCGCTCAACGCCTTCGATTCGCACCGCAAGATGATGTCCACGGTAGACCGCGTCGGCGCGGAGGTGCGTGTGCATGTCAAAGGCGCGCCGGAAGTCGTGCTCGCGCGTTGTTCACAGTGGCCACCGGGCATGTCCCCACAGCAGGTCCGAGCTCGGTCCGATGGTCTGGCCGGACACGGCTTACGGGTCCTGGCGGTGGCCAGGCGGCCCTGGGACGTGGGCACATCGACCGCCCCGGAAGAGGCGGAACAGGGCCTGCGCCTGGTCGGGCTGGTGGGATTGCTGGACCCACCACGCCCGGAGGTTCCCGCCGCCGTGCGGGCGGTGCACGCCGCCGGGGTACGCGTCCATGTCATCACCGGAGACAACGGCCGGACCGCGGCCGAGATCGCGCGGCGGGTCGGATTGGGAGCGGACCGGGTCGTCGACGGTGACGCACTCGCGGCGCTGTCCGACGACCACTTGGACGCCCTGCTCGCCGCACCCGGGGAAGTGGTGTTCGCCCGCGCCACACCCGAGATGAAACTGCGGATCGCCGATGCGCTACGGCACAACGGTGAAGTGGTGGCCATGACCGGCGACGGAGTCAACGACGCCCCCGCCCTGCGGCGGGCCGATATCGGCGTCGCCATGGGTTTATCGGGCACCGACGTGGCCCGGGAAGCGGCGACACTGATCCTCACCGACGACAACTTCGCCACCATCGTCGCCGGAATAGAGGAAGGACGCCGGGTTTTCGACAATGTCCGCAAGTTCGTTCTCTACATTTTCGCGCACGCGGTTCCCGAGGTCGCGCCGTTCCTTGTGTTCGCGCTGTCCGGCGGGCTCGTCCCACTTCCGCTGACAGTTCTGCAGATCCTCGCCATCGATCTCGGCACCGAAACACTGCCCGCACTCGCGCTGGGCCGGGAACCCGCCGAACCGGGGTTGATGGACCGGCGGCCCCGGCCGCGGCTGGAAGGAGTCGTCACCCGCGGCCTGCTGATCCGGGCCTGGGCACTGCTCGGGGTGATCTCCGCGGTGCTCGTGCTCGCCGGGTTCTTCACTGTGCTCTACGGATCCGGCTGGCGCCCCGGCGATCCGGTGGGGCCCGGGTCACCGCTACATCACGCCTACACCCAGGCCACCACCATCACCTTCGCCGGTATCGTCGCCTGCCAGCTGGGCACTGCCTTCGCCGCCCGCACGGAATGGGCCTCCCTGCGCTCGGTCGGTCTGCTGAGCAACTGGCTGCTGCTCGCGGGCTGCGGTTTCGAGATCGCCTTCACCGCCTTCGTCGTCTACGCACCTCCGATGCAGCGCCTCTTCGGCACCGCTCCACTGGAGCTCTGGATGCTCGCGCTGATCTCGCCGTTTCCCATCCTGGTCTGGGCGGCCGACGAGGCCGTCCGATACCGGCGCCGACGGCGCGTCGGGAAATCCGGCACCCCTCCCCTCGTCTCTTCAACTCAGGAGTAGTCATGCGCGCACGCGATATTCTCACCCGGCCGGTGGTCACCGTCGACCCGGATACTCCGCTGCGCGATGCCGTGGCGACACTGACCGGCCACGGCTTCGCCGCCCTGCCCGTGGTCGACGACCAGGAACGAGTAGTAGGCATCCTGTCCGAATCCGATGCCCTGACCGCCGGTCCGGAGACCGGCACCGTCGCCTCCGCCATGACCACTCCTGTCGAGGTGGTCGCACCCGGGACCGATACCACGGTCATCGCAGCCACCGCTCTCGAGCGACACATCCGATCACTACCCGTGGTGGAGGCCGGAGTTCTGGTCGGTATCGTCTCCCGGCGCGATCTCCTGGGCACCCTGCTGTGCGACGACACCGATACCGAGGCCCGGGTACGAGCCCTGCTCGACGAATACGCGGGCAGCCACCGCCAATGGGATATCGAGGCCGCCGACGGTGTGGTGACGATCCAGGGCATCTGCGCCGACGAATCCGAGCAGCGGGTACTCATCGCGTTGGCTCGCAGCATCGCGGGCGTGGAGGAGGTGCGGGTTGTCGACACCGCCGCCCGGTAACAGCGAACCGCTGCCGATCGCCCGGACCGTTCTCGCACTCACCCGTTGTGTACTCGCCACCATCGGCCTGCTACTGCGCCGGCACGTCCGGCTACCGGCGGACAACCTCGGGCTGCGGCTGGGCTTCGCGGACGGGACCAGCGCCCGGGTCTTCCGGGAAACCATCGTCGAGGGCTCCCCGGCCCGCCAACCATGTGTGCTCGTCGTGAAGTTCGAGCTGCGCGGGGTCCGGGCCCGCGGACACGCTCTCTTCCGGCGGGAGAGTTTGTTCAACACGATCCTGTTCGCCGGTTTCCCGGGACTGCTCACCAAGCTGTGGGTCGCCGACGACGAGCACGGCGTCTACCGCGGACTCTACGAGTGGGACGGCGCCGCGGACGCCGAGGCCTACGCCCGCGCACTGTGGCGCGTCCTCTCGCTGGTGAGTGTGCCGGGATCCATCGGCTATCGAGTGCTGCCGGGGCTGTCCCGCGCCGACCTGTTCGCCGCCGCCGAGCACGATCCGGTCGGCCGGACCGTCACCGACTGGTGGCGGGTGACAAGCACTCACCGGACCTGAGGGCCGGCTCCGGCAGCCTTACGCGATCCGCCTGGATGCCCGCGATATCGCGGCGGTCGAAGATCGGCAGGGCGGCCAGCAGTGCGAGGGCTTCGGCCAGGTCTCGGGACCTCCGCTGCTATCGAGTCCAGGAACCGACCGCTACTCCGCCGGTATCGGCAACTTCTGCTCGCACACCGTTTCCACGAACTCGCCGGTGGTCCCCTGGTCCATGTTCCGCGCGATATCCGCTTCGCTGATGATGCCGGCCAACCGGCCCTGTTCGGTCACCGGCAGCCGCCGGACCTGATAGCGCTCCATGAGAGCGAGCGCCTCCGGCATCTCGGTATCCACGTCCACCGTGCGCAGTTCGTCGCCCTGGGCGAATTCGCCCGCCGTGGAGGTGGCCGGATTGTGGCCCAGGGCCAGGCAGTTCACCACGATATCGCGGTCGGTGACGATACCCACCGGATGGCCCTCGCCGTCACAGATCGGCAGGGCGCCGATATCGCGCTGGCGCATCTGCTCGGCCGCGGTGGCCATGGTGTCACGGACACCGATGCTCACGACGTCGGCATGCATGATGTCACGGGCAGTGCTCATATCTGGTCCTCCGTCTCGATGGTGGCCGGTTGGCGCATCGATCATCTCCCGGCCGGCCGAGGGGGGTCAGGGCACAATGTCACCACAATGGCCGCCACACCCGCCGCCGGGACCTTCACGGGTAGCTGCTGACCTCTGCCCCCGCTGTGAAGGACGATCGGCCCTGCCCGGCCACCGCCGCCGCTCCCAGACTGGAACAGCCCGGCGAGCGAACCGGGTCGAGACGAGGGAGCGATCATGCAGGTTGCGGACATACTCACGACAGCGAAGGACTCGCTGACGGTCCGGCGGGTGTTCGCCGAACCGGTGGAGCGCGAGGGGACGGTCGTGATCCCGGCGGCGGCGGTCTCCGGTGGCGAAGGCGGCGGCACCGGAACCGACGAGCAGGGCTAGGAAGGCTCCGACGGCGGATTCGGGATGGGCGGCAGACCGGTCGGGGCGTATGTCCTGGGGGACGGGCAGGTGCGCTGGCAGCCGGCGCTCGACGTGAACCGGGCGATCACGGTGACCGGCATCGTGGCCGCAATCGTCGCACTGGCCGGGATGCGCGATGCGCGTGTGGTCGCGCCGCTGACGTCCACCGCGGTGCGCAGCAGGGTCGACCCCTGACCACTGCCATGGCCCAGGACACACAGAAGCTCCCGGTCAGCTTTCCGGTGAGTCGCCCGGCCGCGCCGGCACCGCGAAATGCGCCGCGGCCGCCTCGTCCCGGGCATGGAGCTCGCCGGGGGTCAGCACATGAGCGTCCGGCCCTGGGAAGGTCAGCGCGCGATGACCGGTGTCGGTCCAGTGCACCAGGTACGGAGGTGCCCCTTCGCTCCCGTGGACCTCCTCGATCAATCCGTGCCGGACCGTCTCTCCGATATTGCGGCCCTCGACCACCAGCCAGTCCCCGACATTCGCGTGCATGATCGTCCTCCTGCCTGTGCCGGTTATCGATAGGACCCGGCCTCCACGATCGCCGATCCGACAGCGCCGATATCAGTGCGGAGCGTCACCGACCGGAAGGACATTCGTCCTGAGAAGCCACCCGAACCACGGGGATGTGTCGCCACGCGGGCAGGTAGCGTTGCCAGCGAGGCGACAGTGATCGGCGACCGGGCCTCGCGCCGCGCCGACCGACTCATCCAGGAGAGCTCCATGCCCGGCGACGCCGTGCACCACAACACCCCCGTATCTCTGTCCCGCCGGATCGGCCTCACCGACGCGGTCGTGGTCGGGCTCGGCTCGATGATCGGCGCCGGTATCTTCGCCGCCCTGGCTCCCGCCGCGGGCGCAGCCGGATCGGGGCTGCTGATCGCGCTGGCGATCGCGGCGGTGATCGCCTACTGCAACGCGATGTCCTCGGCGCGGCTGGCGGCGCACTACCCGGCCGCCGGCGGAACCTACGTCTACGGGCGCGAACGCCTCGGCGAATTCTGGGGCCACC
>NZ_JBSFRU010000333.1:0-6979 GCF_053589395.1 Nocardia sp. NPDC003345 | reverse complement strand
CGGGAAGTCTATAGAGGGATGACGCTGTCCCGCCCCTGAATTATGTTGGCCGGTCACAGGATTCGCCGTTATCGCGGGAAGGGTCCTATTGTGCGGCGCCCCACCCAGGTGGCACCCCGATCACTCCCCCATCTTGCCTTGTTCGGTCTGGCGCCACTCACCCGATCCGTCCGGATTGCGGTGGTACTCCCACGCCGAATAGCTGCCGTCGTTCTCCACCACGCTGACCTCGTCGGCGTAGCCGTCGAGGTCGTTATCGGTCCACACATTCATCGAATCAGGGCCGCTGGTGACGAAGGTGTCCAGGATGCCGTCGACGACGAGGTCCTGGGTGGGTGTTTCCATTTCCACCGGACCCAGGCCGTCCAGGGACGAGGAAGCTCCGAGGTGCGGCGTACCGAATTCTTCTGATGGCATCGACTCTCCTGAGATCCACTGGGCGACGACGGGAATACTCGATCGATCTTTCCATCCCCAACGGTACGGCACAGCGGACCCGGGCAGGACCGCTGCCGGTGCCCCTGGGGCGCAGGGGTTCACCCGAGCTCTCCCGACGCACTCCGCCTCTACTCGGCCTCCGCCGTGACCGTGGCCTTTTCGGCCACCGCGGCTCGCACCGAAGGATGATCGTCCTTACTCGGCCGATTCCGGCAGGTATTTGGACAGCGTGGTCGGGCGTCTGCCGATCCAGATTCTGGCCCCAAGGTAGGGACACGGGCGTACCCGATGAGCGCGCCTCCCTCACCGACGGATCCAGGGCGTCGCCGTCGAGGGAAAGCGGTTCGAGGGCATCCGTATCCGCCACCCACAAGCTGTACATAATGGATCATTCCGAGTTGTTGAACGGTCAGACTTTGCGACATGTTTATTGAACAGTCGTCGTTTCCGGCCGACCTGGGCGTTCGTGCTCAGGAGCGGTTTCGGCTCGCCTGTTGATAAAACGATCTTGGGCTCAATCGGTTGATGAACACTGCCTTGTGCCGGTCTCACGCGGCGACGGCATCCCGGGAGGGCGGCGGCCGGTGCTCACGCAGCCGGGTGATCTCACGCCGGGCGAACTGAACTCGTGGGCCGGACACTCCACCGGAAATGGCGAGCTCGTCGGCGAGGTCCGCGGCGGCGTCGAGAATATAGCCGCGGTGTCGGCGGCCGGAACGGCTGGTGGCGGCCCGGCGGTAGGAGCGGCGGGCGCGCCGGTCTCCGCACACCGCATCGAGTTCCTCCTGGGTGAGGACACCGCTGCCGACCTCGGGGCCGAGGATGTCGCGCAGGAACTGCCGCTCCTGGGTGACGGTGGTGTCGAAGACTTTCACCACCAGGATCAGTGCGATGAGGATGAGCCCGCCCCAGACCGGGAACAGCAGCACTCCGTTGCCGCGCACCAGCGCGCCTCCGGAGTCCCAGAGACCGTGTAGCAGCATCGCGGCCACCATCAACGCCAATCCCCTGCCCGCGCGGCGGGGCTGGGCGGGCCGGCCCAACAGGTACACGACTCCGGCGCAGAACACCGCGCTGTAGAGGATGTGGGCTGCCACCCCGACGATCATGCGCAGCCAGATCGTGGAGGCTTCCGCGGCGATCTGGTCGGCGCCGAATCGGGAGGCCGCGGAGCTCATCGCGTACGCGATATCCTCGATGATCTGGAACCCGAGCCCGAGGAAGGCACCGAGCACGAATCCGTCGAACGCGGTGCGGATCAGCCGCGGCGCCAAAGCGATCAGCAGGATCAGGCCGAGCCCCTTCGCGATCTCCTCGGTGAACGGTGCCGCCAGGCCGGCACCCCAGTCCAGTGCCCACGCCTGCCCCCATGCCTTCGCGTACAAGGCGCGCAGCGCGTCGTTGGCGGGCGCGGCCATCGTCCAGGTCGCGGCGAACCCGCCCCAGAGAAAGGCGGCGATCACGATGCCGGCGGGTTGACGGGCATAGCGGTCGATGCGATGGGTGAACCACCAGAACAGGGCCCCGTAGAGCCCGAAAAGAACGATCGCGACCGCCAGCGCGGGACCGTAGGCCGCGGACTGAGTCGTCACTTTCGTTCCGAAGTCCGCGATCCCGGCACCGACCAGCACGGCATACACCCAGAACGCCAGGTTGCGTGGCTGATAAAAGGTGAAACCGCGCCCCCACCCGGACTCGGCGATGGCGTGGATTCGGCGGTCCTGCTGCTCGGCGGTGGTCATCGCGATCCCTCCGTGGTGAGACTGGCCAGCATCGCGGCCGCCTGTTCGGCCTGCCCGGTCGCACCCTCTGCAGGTCCGGTGATCACCACCTCCACCCCGAGCCCTTCTTCGGCGAATGCGGCGACCGCCCCGTCGCTGCCGGGTCCGGAGAACCGCGCCATCACCCCCCGGGTGCCGTCACGGGTGGTGACCGGAACCGGATCGCCGTGGATCTGGGCGCCTTCACCATCGGTGAGCAACTCGGTGGTGCGGCCGATCCGATCCAGCAGCTGCTGCGAGGTGCCCTCGAAGGTCCCGGTCCGCACCGCGAACCGCACCGGCCCGTTCACCACCACCGCTTGCTGGGGGTAGGTCCCGCTGCCGGGCCGGTCATCGGCACGCACACCGTCGGTGACCCCCCACCCCGGTTCGGGCACGAAAGTCACTCCGCCCCGCACTTCGAGTACATCCCCGGCCCGCACGATGTCGTCATAGCCCACTGCCCGGTTCCATGACGGCAGCACAAATCCCATCACCACCAGGAACGCGGCCACCACCAGAGCCGGAGCGATCGTGGCGCGGTCCAACCCCAGCAACCGCCGATCCGCGGGCACCCACCGATCTCCCGGCGAATACCTCTCGGCCGACGCCTCTCCATCAACCGCTCGATCAGCCACCGGCGCCTCCCAATTGGACGATAGCCAGAATGTAGCCGAAAAAACCGGAAAGCGTGGGATGAATCGGATCTACGCGAGGTCACTACCGGCGCCACTCTCCGATGTCTCAGAACCTCGATAATGCGACTGCGTCTCGGAAACCCTCCGGGGGTGCTTCCGTCGATACCGACTGCCGACCACCACGCCTTGCGGCCGGATAAACCTCCTCTTTGCCGCTCAGGAGCAGTGTTCATTAATGGCGTTCATGGACGATCCAATGGCAGGCAATCATCGCTGAACAGCGATGATTGCCTGTTTGAGTGCCCAGGAATGCCATCGATTTACGACATCTGCCGCAAGCGGTCATGATCGCTGCGGTCCGGTTTGTTCGGGAGCCCCACACGTTCAGGTGAGGGGCCCCTGTCGGATGGGCAGGGTTGTCGGTTACTTCAGGTGTTTGTCGAACCAGTCGATCGGGATCTCGGGATGCAGGCCGAAGAAGTTGTAACCGTCGAACCGGCGGTCCGTGCCCCGGATCCAGTACAGCTCTTTCTCCTGGACCGGTAGCGCGTCGTAGATCGATTGGACGTCTTCGGGCCGGGTCATGGTGTCGTCGTGGACCTGGGCGACCAGGGTCGGGACCGTGACCGCGCCGACGTGCTGGAGCGGGGATTGCTCGGCGAGGTGGAATCCGGTGCGTTCGTGGACGGCCTTGTCGAATTCGACGTAGCCGTCGGCCATGCCGATGGCTTTGACGAATTCCTCGACGATGTAGGGGCCCGAGACCGGCTGCAGCATGACCATGGCCTGGACCTCGGAGAACTCCTCGGGATGTTTCGACCAGGCGACCGCGGTGGAATCCGCGCCCAAGCACACCGACAGCAGAACTTTCTTCATGGTGCGGGTGTCGGGGCGGGCGGCGGCGTAGCGCAGGGAGCCGATCACGTCGCGGTATTCCAGCAGGCCGATACCGGCGATACCGCCGTTGCCCTGGCCGCTCAGACCGTGGTTGCGGATGTCGTAGGCCAAAATGTTGTAACCGGCGTCGTGCAGGGCCTTGTATTCGGGCAGGAAGTTGACTTCGAAACCGCCGAGTCCACCGAATTCGGGGAGGTGGCCGGGGTAGCCGTAGCGGTTGCCGGGCAGGAAGTGGTTGTGGATGACCAGCCGGTCGGAGTCGGCGGGGATGAACCAGCCCTCCAGCGGTATGCCGTCGGTGGACGGGAAGGTGACGTCCTCGTAGTCGAGTCCGACCTCGTCGGGCCGGCGCAGTACCGGGGCGCGGCGACCGGCGGTGGTGCCGGTGGTCCAGAGTTGAAGGAAGTTGTCGAAGGCGGCCTTGGCCTGATCCTCATCGGTTGCCATGGTGATCCTCTCCCTGTGTCGGGCGAGCGTCGCGCCGCTGTTCGAAACCGGAACCCGGTGACGCTCGCGATGGTGATGCGCTGTTCGGCGCGTGGTACCCGCAACCCATGCTGACAACCGTGAGCGCCGACCGGCAGAGGAAGGATTCCTCCCCCCTCACCCGACCGGAGAGGGAGGAATTCCTCCCATGAACAGCAGGCCGCGGATCCGGGAAGGTGGAGGTATGGCCGACGACACTCACCTGCGGGAGCTGGGAGATTTCCTGCGGGCTCGACGCGACGCCCTCACACCCCGAGATGCCGGCTTGGCCGAAGGCCCCACACCGCGGCGGGTGCCGGGACTGCGCCGCGAAGAGGTCGCCGGTCTCGCCGCGATCAGCACCGACTACTACACCCGTATCGAACAGGGACGCATCACCGCGTCCGGCCCGGTCCTGGACACGCTGGCCCGTGTCCTGCACCTCGACGCCGACCAGCGAGGCTACCTCCACGAACTGTCCGGCCGCGCCCCTGCACGGCCGCGGCAGCGTGCTCGGCAGCGGATCCAGCCCACGCTGCAACGACTTCTCGACGACCTCCAGTTCGTGCCGGGCTTGGTTCTGGGCCGCCGAATGGACATTCTGGCCTGGAACTCACCGGCCGCGACCCTGCTCACCGATTTCGCCCGGATTCCGGAGAGACATCGCAACTACCTGCGCCTCGTCTTCACCGACCCCGCCCTGCGAGCCCTGTACGCCGACTGGGAAACCGTCGCCCGCACCTGTGTCGCCCAACTGCGCATGGAAGCCGCCCAACGACCCGACGACCCGCAACTGGCAGCCCTGGTAGGCGAACTATCGGTCTGCGACGACCACTTCCGCCGATGGTGGGCCGCCCACCACGTCGCCACACGCCGGATCGGCACCAAAACCCTGCACCACCCACTCGTCGGAGAACTGAGTCTGGACTGGGACACACTGACCTGCGCCGCCGACCCCGAACAGCAACTCATCACCTGGACCGCCGCCCCCGACACCCCCACCAGCGACAGACTGCGCATCCTCGCATCCTGGACCGCCGAACACCCCTGCTCACCCTCGGACCCCCGACCCGGCCCCACTGTCCACCAAAAGGGCATTCACGGACAGTAATGCACCAGGAAATATCCCCGACCAGCGATGATCTCCAACCATCATGTCCAAGAATGCATCGGCATATGGACGGTTCCCGAGTTGGACGAAGCCGGCGATGTCATGCCGGCTCGGTACCGACTTGAGTCTCCTGCAGGAGGAGACCTCATGCTCGGAGCCATGGACGACGAGATGCTGTTCCCGATCGGAGTCGCGGCCGAACGCACGGGGCTTGCGGTCAAGACGATTCGGTTCTACTCCGACAAGGGGCTCGTTCCGCCGTCTTCCCACACCCCGACCGGCTACCGCCTCTACGACATTGCTGCCCTGTCTCGTCTGGAACTGGTTCGGACACTGCGCGAACTCGATATCGACCTGGCCACGGTGCGGCGCATCCTGGCCAGCGAGACTTCGCTGGCGGAGATAGCCGCTGCGCACGCATCCGCCCTCGATGCCCAGATCCGAGGACTACGGCTGCGACGGTCCGTACTGCAGGCGGTAGCGAAACGACAGTCCGACCCCCAGGAGATGGACCTGATGCACAAATTGGTGAACCTGTCACAGGCCGAGCGGCATCGCTACATCCACGACTTCATCGACGAGACCTTCGGCGGCGTCGACGCCAACCCGGCGATGGTCGAACTACTGCGCACCAGCATGCCCGACCTACCCGAAGACCCCACCCCCGAGCAGATCGAGGCCTGGATGGAATTGGTGGCGCTGGTCCAGAACAGCGACTTCCGCGCAGCTGTCCGCCGGATGGCCGAATATCAGGCCGAGCAACGCATCGAGGGCGACACCACCGGCTTGCACCACGCGCTCACCGAAACAGTGCGCGACGAAGTCGGCCGCGCGCTCGCCGCGGCAACCGCACCTGATTCGGCCGCGGCCGCGCCGATCGTGGACGCCGTCGCCACGCGTTACGCCGAGACATTCGGCAAACCCGACGACAGCGCCCTCCGACGATGGATACTGCAACGCTTGGAGGTAGCCAACGACTCCCGCGTGACGCGGTACTGGCAACTCGTAGCTGCCATAAACGGCTGGCCATCCGTAGAGGATCTGGATCCAGTGTTCGGCTGGCTCGGCCAGGCGCTGCGGACCCACACCGGGCGATAGCAGCCTCCTGCACACCGGCGGCGACGAATCGACGACAGGCCGGCCCGGCCTTCAGTGCATCCGCAGCCGGCCGCGGCGAGGCGTCCGGGCGCGACGCAGCACCTAGAGCCGAGTCCACACGTTCACAGAAGGGTCGATCCTGGACAGAATCGAAGGTGGTAACCGCTGTTCAGTGACTACCACCTTCATGTCCATAAGTGCATCAATTGATGGACAGGTTTCCTGTCGCGACATTCAGTCGGCAATGGCTTCTGCGATGCTTACGGGCGATGAGTGCGCAGCCTTCTGAAGGTCTGGTCCCCCGACCTGATGGGACATTCTGCTGGGTGGACCTGAAGACACGGGATCCGAACGCGGCGGCAGCTTTCTTCGAACGCACGCTGGGCTGGACTGTCGAGACCGACCAGGACTCGTGGCGGCAGGCCGGCGTCATCCGGGTGGGCGAGCACCGCATCGGCGGACTCAGTGACGTGACGGCAGCTATCTATCCGCCCGGGACACCCCCGCACATCGCCTGCTACCTGGCGGTCGACGAGGTGGACACGCGGGCCGCGGCCGCGGTCGCGGCCGCG
>NZ_JBSFRU010000332.1:0-7017 GCF_053589395.1 Nocardia sp. NPDC003345 | reverse complement strand
GCATTGGCGCCGAGCAGATCGCGCGCCTGCTCGAGGACGGCCTGCGCTTCGTCCAGTTCACTGAGATGCAGCAGGGCCTGCGAATAGTTGTGCCGAGGGTGGACATGGTGTAGGTCCCGATGCCGAATACGACCTCGAGGGCGTTGCGCCGCGTGTATCCGTGGGCCAGGAAGGTTTCGAGGGTCGTATCGTCCACGCCGCCCGCGGTGGCCAGAACGGCGAGGGTGAAGCTCCGGATCGCCTCGTGTGCCGGATCCGGTAGCGGCAGTCGTTCGCGCAGGGCGGTGGCGAGTTCGGCCGGCGCGCCGAGTGCGCGGAGCTTGCCGGTGTGCATGGCGACGCAGATATGGCAATCGTTGCGTACCGCGACGGTCATGATGACGATCTCGCGGGCCACCGGATCGAGGGTGCAGCGCTCGAAACTCGCGCTCATGGCCAGGAATCCGTTGAGCAGTTCGGGGGATTCGGCCAGTCTGGCCACGGCGTCGGGCGCGGCTCCGGAGGGGCCGGTGAGTGCGCGGATGGCAGCACGGGAATCGGGAGGTGCGGTCTCGGTGGTGTGGGCGGTGAACATCTCTCTCCTATTATGGACAACGTGGTTGACGATATGAACGAAATAGTAAACCAGGTTGACCATCCTGCCAATCCGGATATCGTGGGTCCGAGGGAGGAAGGGCGGGCCGGCTACGAACTCCCCCTGTTGCTCTTCGCCGGTTTCCGGACCCTCATCGACGAGTTGCATGCCGAGCTCGCACCGCGGGGCCACCCGGATATGCGCCCGGCGCACGGGTTCGCCATGCAGGCGATCGGCATATCCGGGGCCTCGGCCAGCGATCTCGGCCGCCGGCTCGGTATCTCGAAACAGGCGGCGGGTAAAACCGTGGACCGCCTGGTCGCGCTCGGTTATGCCGAACGAGCCGGTGATCCGGCGGACACCCGGCGCAGAATCGTGCGCCTCACCGCCCGGGGGTTCGACGCGCTGGCCCGTTCGGCCGAGATCCTCGAGCGGTTGCGCGCGACGTGGGCCGATCAGCTGGGGGAGGGCCGGGTGCGCGCCCTGGAGGACGATCTGCGCACTGTCGCGGCGCCCGTGGCCTACCGGCTCGACGCGGCGGGATGGCTGGGCGGGATGAACTGAGACCCGGCGGGGAAGGTTACCCTCGGGGAGATGCCGGCCGAACTGCTGCCCCGGAACGGGACCCGACTGTGTGACGAACCCGGCGATTCGGCGAGCCGGTGCGGTATAGGGTCCGGTGATCTATGTATTCCGTACCGCCGCGAGTGCGACGGCACCTGGGGCTACGTCTGGGGAGACTGCTGGCGCGGCAACAGTCAGTCCGGCGCCTACCTCGGCTCCCCGCTGATCCTGACGCAGGACGCCTTCGACGCGTCCGGCCGCGGCCCGATCGAATTCACCGGGCCGGTACCGGACAACGGCCCGGCCCGCCAGGTGTTCGAGTACCGGCACCGCCGGGACAACGGCTTCGGTGTCACGGAGGTGTCGCGGATTCCCAACGACGCGATCGAGATCGAGGGCCGCACCTTTGTCCAGTACACGTCCGTGCACCGGTGGGTCCCGCCGGGCTCGCCGGTCGACGGCTCCGCGTTCTCCGGGCTGGCCTGTTCCGACGATGCCGGCGCGACCTGGCAGGACTTCGACCACCACTGGCACGGTCAGGCGCTGGGGCTCGACGGAAATCCGTACGCCATGTGGACATTCGCGGGCATCGACCCCGACGGCTACCTGTACATCTTCGCCAAGCGCTGGAACGGGAGCCATCACTACCGGGGCGACCGCGGATATATCCAGCTCTTCCGCTACGACCCCGCCGACTTCGTGCGCGGGAACTTCGCCGCCCAGCAGAACTGGGCGTATACCGGCGGACGCTGGGGCTGGCACCCGACGAGCCGCTGTGCCCCGACCCCGCTCTTCGGCCCCGGCCACGATCTGGGTGAACTGTCGGTGAAACGACTCGGTTCCACCTACGTGATGTCGTATTTCGACTGCACCGACCTGAGTATCAAAACCCGCACGGCCCCCCGGCCGGACGCGGAATGGTCCGCGGAAACCATCCAGGTGGTGCACGACGATTCGCAACCGCCGGCGCATCGGGGCAAGCCGCGCATGCCGACCCTGTACGGCGGATACATCCACCCGGGTTCGCCGTCGCCGTCGAATCTGACATTGCTCGTCAGCAGCTGGAACGGGTCCGAAGGGGCGCCCTACACGGTCACCCAATGGACCGGTCTGTCCGCCTGACACCCGCGCGGCGACGAATCGGCGGGGCTCAGGACATCAGGCCATCCTCTAGCGGCCTCGCGACGCGGACGGTGGTGCGGGGGCGTCGTGTTGACGCGGTATCACCGCGGAGACTCGAGCCGACCGGCCGGAACGCGTGCCGGGCCGGGAAGTTCGCCGAGTAGCGCGGCAAGCTTCGTCAAGGGCGCGGGGCGGTGCGCGGCACGCCAGATGAGCGCCAGCCGGGACTCTTCGTCGAATCCCGTGACGCGGACGTAGCGGAGATCGGAACGCTGGTTGCGTTCGGCCACCGGAAGGCAGGTGAGCATCGCGTAGCGTCCCGTGGCGGCGAGTGTCATGCCCTCCTGAAGTGTGGTGACCCGGGCCGACCGGGCGATCGGCCTGCCGAGCGGGGTGAAGCGCGGGAAGTGCACATCGCGCCAGTATCCGGGTGCGGGACCGTCTGCCGATACGAGATCCACGCCGGCCAGTGCTTCGGCGTCGATACGCTCCAGCTGTGCCAGCGGATGATCGGTACTCACGGCCAGCATCCGCGGAACCGGTGCGAAGGCGAAACCGACGGACAGCTCCGGCTCTCGTACCGGCAGCAGGGCCACCGCGGCATCCACACCGCCGTCCAAGAGGGCGCCGAAGGGGTCGCCGAGCGGGAGTTCCCGCAATGCCAGCGTCACGTCCGGATTCTCCTGGGCGAATCGGTTGAGCGTCCAGGTGATGGTCTCGTAGGCGATGCCCTGGAATCCGATCCGGATCGGGGTGCCGGCCCCCGCGCCGCGCCGCGCGCTGTCGATCAGCCCGACCAGCTCGGTATAGGTGGGACGGACCCTTTCGACGAAGTCCGCGCCGCGATCGGTGAGCGTCACCCGGCGGCTGGTGCGGTCCACGAGCCGGGTACCGAGCTGCCGCTCCAGCGCGGCGACGAGCTGGCTGACACGGCTCTGCGAGACCCGCAACCGCCGCGCCGTCCGGCCGAAATGCAGTTCCTCGGCCAATACCAGCAGACATTCCAGTTCACGGACGGGAAGGTCCGGCATCCCGCGCCTCCCGTCGGGGTGATCGATGAGTTCAGCTGATCGAACAATGAGGTGATCGCTGTTGTTCCGGCCTCGCGGGCATCCTTGACTGGATTCATGTCACTGGTGAGCGAATCACATCCGCCCACGGCCGATTCCGCCGACCGCTGGTCGTCGATAGCCGTCCTTGCCCTGTCCACCTTCCTGGTCGTCACCTCGGAGATGCTCCCGGTGGGCGTGCTGACGCCGATATCGGAGGGTTTGGGGATCTCGCCGGGTACCGCGGGGTTCAGTCTGGCCATCACGGGATTCGTGGCGGCGGCGTTCGCGCCCTTCGTCTCCCGGCTGGCCGGCGACTTCGACCGGCGTCGTGTCCTGGTGGTGGCGGCGCTCGTCCTGGCCGCCGGGAACCTGATCACCGCGCTGGCCCCGGGGTTCGCGGTGCTCGCACTGGGCCGGGTGGTGGTCGGTGCGGCCATGGCCACGGTATGGGCCCTGGCCACGGCACTCGTGGTCCGGTTGGTGGGTGCGCGCCACGCGGCACTCGCGGTGTCCACGGTGGTGAGCGGGGTAGCGGTGGCGTCGGTGCTGGGGGTGCCGCTGGGCACTTTCCTCGGCGATATCGCCGGTTGGCGCAGCGCCTTCGGGGCGGTCGCGCTGGCCGCCCTCGTCCTCGCCGCCGGTCTCGCCGCGATACTTCCCGCCCTACCGTCGCAACGCGGAACGGGTTCGGCCGCGCAGTCCGGTTCCCTGCTGGCGGTTCCGGCGGTGCGGCGCGGCCTGATCGCGGTAACCCTGGTGGTGACCGCGCATTTCGCGGCCTACACCTATGTACGACCCGCGCTGGAGGAGATCTCGGGGGTGCGTGATGGCGGTATCTCGGTACTGCTGCTCGTCTACGGGCTCTGCGGGATAGTCGCCAATTTCGCGGCGGGTGCCGCCGCGGCCCGGCGGCCCCGGACGACACTGCTGGTGCTGGCCGCCGGTATCGCCGCCGCGGTGTCGGTCTTGCCGGTGATGGGTACGGCCCCGATCACCGCCGCGGTGGTGCTGGTGCTGTGGGGGTTCGCCTACGGCGGCGTATCGGTGTGCAGCCAGCTGTGGGCCGTGCAGGCCGCGCCGCAGCGGCGCGAGGCCGTAACCGGCCTCTACGTGGGGGCTTTCACCGGCAGTATCGCGCTGGGCTCGTTCCTGGGCGGGGTGGTCCTCGACCGGGCGGGAGTGTCCGTGCTGTTCTGGCTGGCCGCGGCGGTGGCGGTGATCGCGGCCCTGGTCACGTTGCCCGGCGGCCGCGTGGATGGGCGGTGAGGTGCTACGGCGTCGCGCCGCCGGCGGCGCTCACCGCCGACCGGCCGCGTTCGGGGCGGCGGCGGAACCTGCGGACCGTGCGCCATCCGATCAGCAGTAGCCCACACAGGGCCAGCGGTACCACTATCGGCAGCAATATGGCCAGTAGGACCAGCACGAACGCCAGAACGTCCTCGACGACCGAGATCACCGGATTCGCGACCCCGGCCGTCGTCGCCGTTCCGGCGGCACGGACTCCGGTCTGGGTCGCGCTGAAGGTGAGCGCGGTGGGAGCGCCGACGATGATGCCCGCGATGGCGGCGGTGGCCGGATCGGCGGCCTCGAAGACCGATCCCGCCGCGATGGCTCCGGCTATCGGGCCGGTGAGATTGCCGACCAGCGATAACGCGTTGTCGACGAACGGGACGAGGTCGGCGAGGAGTTCGGCGGCGGTGGCTACCGACAATGTCAGCAGCGCCGCGGTGGAGCCGATCCACGCGAAGGAATCGTTGAGGTCCAGACCCAGCAGATCGAAATGCGCGGCGGCGCTGAGCATCAGCAGCGGCAGAAAAGCGCGGAATCCGCAGGCGGCCGCGAGTCCCAGTCCCAGGAAGGCGGGAAGCACCCAGCTGTTCACACGCGCGAGTGTAATCGTCCGATCCGACCCGGCCCGGCTGACCGAACCTGCTCAGCCGGGGCCACCCGGCCGGATCCGCTGCACCAGTTCTGCACTGAGCCGGCGTACCAGCGCGCGGAGACGTTCGTGGGTGGCCGCCGCCGGATCGGTGAGCCGTAGCTGCAGCAGCTCGCGTCCGGCGGCGTGGAGGATCCGTGCGGTGTAGTCGGGGTCCTCCAGGTCCGGATCGATGGTCAGCAGCAGGCCGACGAAGTATTCGCGAACCACTTCCTGTGATTGGGCCAGTCGTTCGTACAGTTCGGGTGGAGCGCCCTGCGGCGGGAAGAGGAACAGCCGCCACGTCGCGGGGTGGGCGTCCACGGCGCGCAGCAGGCTGTCGAAGGCCCGTAGCGCCGGATTGTCGCCGGGCTCACCGCTGTTGCCGGTGGACACCGCGTCGGCGAACTGGAATCCCGCCCGCTGGGTTTCCCGGTCGATCAGGGCGACGAACAGGCCCGGCAGATCGCCGAACTGCTGGTAGAGCAGGGAACGGTTGACCCCGGCCGCGTCCGCGATGCGATTCGGTGTCGCCGCGTGGAAGCCTTCGGCGGTGATGATCGTATGGGCCGTATCGAGGATCTGTTCGCGTCGGGCCTCGGCGGTCATCCGTCGTCGGGGCTGCGAATTCATACTTGACAGCATAACTAACACTCCGTGAGTATTAACTCACGGAGTGTTAGTTGCTGGAGGTTCGATGTCGACGTATTACCCGGAATTGGCGCGGCGCGTCCGCGGCCAGCGTGAACTCCTGCCAGGCCTCTACGGTGACTTCGACTTCGGCAAACGGCCGTACCGGCTGGCAACCGATCCGGACGATGAGTCCTCGCTGCCGAAATGGGTCGCGAAACGCGATGCGATCCTGGCCGACGAACGGCTCACCGAGTTGATCTCGACCGCGACCCTGCTGGGCGATACCGTCGCGGATCCGTTCGCCGCGCTGAGCGCCCGCCACAGCGTGACCGAACTCGTCACCATGGTTCGGCGGGCGTGTCGCGAGGGGGTCGAGGCGGTCCCCAGCGCGCCACCGGAACTGAAGTCCTTCATCGCCGCGATGGAGGCCACACCCGACTGGGTCGATATGGACCTGGTCCGCGCGGGAGCCGCGCAGGCCCGTATTCCCGCGGCGCTGCTGGCACCGTTCGTGACCAGGGGTGCGTTCATCGCCACCTTCACCAATACCTATGCGGCGCTGCCGATGGCGCTGACCGGTGCGCTCTCGGGACGGCGCGCGGCCCGCCGCGTCAACGAGACGGCGAACTTCTTCGCGGTGACCACCCTGCCGGGAGCGCTGGATCGCCACGGTCCCGGATTCGAAGCGGCGGCGATGGTGCGATTGATGCATTCCATGGTCCGCTACAACGCGCTGACGCGATCGGACCGGTGGGATGCCGACATCTACGGAGTGCCGGTGCCGCAGGTGGATCAGATGCCGGCCGGAATGATCGACCTCTACCTCCTCTCCGTCCGGGTCCGGCGTCAGGGCCGGACGGAGTTCACCGACGGTGAACGTGCCCAGGTGGAATTCTCCCGGTATCGGTGCTTTCTGCTGGGGCTGCCCGAGGAACTGCTGCCGACCACGCCCGAGGGGATCATCCGCGCCTTCCATGCCCGCGCGGCGCTGCTGCGCGACGGTTTCGACGATGCCACCTGTGGTGAGCTGATCCGCTCGACGATGGCGGCCTATCTCCGGCCGGGCCGCAGCCGTTTCGACCGGATCGCCGACGCGGTCGAGCGTAGTTACAGCAAAGGCGGTTTCATCCTCGCGTTCTGCCGGGGCGACCTCG
>NZ_JBSFRU010000331.1:0-7036 GCF_053589395.1 Nocardia sp. NPDC003345 | reverse complement strand
GGAGGGAGCGCAGCGACCGACCGGCGGGAGTGAAGAACCGGGGTTAATAGGGCCCCGGCCCCGCGGCGCCGGAGGCGACGCAATATATACAGGAGGTTCGTCGTGACCAAATCCGTGATCGTGGCCGGTGCGCGCACCCCGGTCGGACGGCTGCTGGGTGGCCTGAAGGGGTTCAGCGGTTCGGATCTCGGCGGGTTCGCCATCGCGGCCGCGCTGGAGAAGGCCGGTGTTCGCGGCGACCAGGTCGACTACGTGATCATGGGGCAGGTGCTCACCGCCGGGGCCGGGCAGATTCCGGCCCGGCAGGCGGCGGTCGCGGGCGGTATCCCGATGGATGTTCCCGCGCTGACCCTGAACAAGGTGTGCCTGTCGGGGATCAACGCGATCGCGCAGGCGGATCAGCTGATCCGGGCGGGCGAGTACGAGATCGTGGTGGCCGGTGGGCAGGAGTCGATGAGCCGGGCCCCGCATATGCTCGAGAAGAGCCGCGAGGGGTTCAAGTACGGCGATGTCACCCTGCGTGACCATATGGCCTACGACGGGCTGCACGATATCTTCACCGATCAGGCGATGGGCGCCCTCACCGAGCAGCGCAACGATCGTGATCCGATCACCCGGGCGGATCAGGACGCGTTCGCCGCCGCCTCGCATCAGCGGGCCGCGGCCGCCTGGAAGAACGGTGTGTTCGAGGACGAAGTGGTGCCGGTGGCGGTGCCGCAGCGTAAGGGCGATCCGGTGGTGGTGGCCCAGGACGAAGGGATCCGCGCCGATACGACCGCGGAATCGTTGGCGAAGCTGCGGCCGTCGTTCGCGAAGGACGGCACCATCACGGCCGGATCGGCGTCGCAGATCTCCGACGGTGCCGCGGCGGTGGTCGTGATGAGCAAGGCCAAGGCCGAGGAGCTCGGGTTGAGCTGGATCGCCGAGATCGGTGCGGCCGGTGTGGTGGCCGGCCCGGATTCCACGCTGCAGGATCAGCCGGCGAATGCCATCGCCAAGGCGTGCGCCCGGGAGGGGATCGCGCCGGCCGATCTGGATCTGGTGGAGATCAACGAGGCGTTCGCGGCGGTCGGTATCGCCTCCACTCGCGCGCTGGGGATCGATCCGGAGAAGGTGAACGTCAACGGCGGTGCCATCGCCATCGGGCATCCGCTCGGTATGTCGGGTGCGCGTATCGTGCTGCATCTGGCGTTGGAGCTGAAGCGGCGCGGCGGCGGGATCGGTGCCGCGGCCCTGTGTGGCGGCGGCGGTCAGGGTGACGCGCTGATCGTCAGGGTTCAGGCGTAGCTTCGCCTCCGCCGCGTCCGGAGGTGGCGCGGCGTCCGCGCGTCTTTTTCGGAGTGGGGTCCCGGTCGGCCGGGACCCCACTGTCCGGTAAGTCCCGTCCGACCGATGTGACCGGTTCGACTACGACGCTGTGTAGTGATTAAGGCACAATGGTGCGCATGAACTTCCTTGGTCTGCGCACCACTGCCGGTCGGTTCCGATTCTTCGCGGTGCTCGAGGCGATCTCCTGGCTGGGACTGCTGGTGGGCATGGCGTTCAAATACATCCCCGACCCGGGTAACGAGATCGGCGTGAAGATCTTCGGCCCGGTGCACGGTGGCATCTTCGTGCTCTTCGTGCTGACCGCGCTGCTGGCCGCCCGGGAGCTGGAGTGGAACTGGAAGACCACGGTACTGGCCCTGCTGTCGAGCATTCCGCCGTTCTTCACGGTGATCTTCGAGGTGTGGGCGGTGCGTACCGGCAAACTCGGTGAGCTGAGTGCGCCCGCCGGCGCGGAGTCCCCGAAGACTCTCGCGCCGTCCTCGTGACAGACTGGATGCTGTGACTCGACCAGCATCTCGCCGTCCTTCACCAGCCGTTGCCGCCGCCATGTCCGGGGCGGTTGATCTGTCCGCCCTGAAACAGCCGCCCGCGGCTGCGCCGGCCGCCGGTGGCGGCGGTGGTGACTACGCGGTCACCGAGGCGGATTTCGAGACCAAGGTCCTGCGGCGTTCCATGCAGGTGCCGGTGGTGGTGGCGCTGTACTCGCAGCGCAGCCCCGGCAGCATCGAATTGGTGCAGCTGCTCGAACGCCTGGTCGGCGAGGCCGGCGGGGCCTGGGATCTGGCGGCGGTCGAAGCCGAGAGCAATATGCGGATCGCGCAGGCCTTCGGTGTCCAGGGGATCCCCACGGTGATCGCGGTGGCGGGCGGGCAGCCGCTCGCCGATTTCCAGGGCGGGCAGCCGGAAGCCCAGGTGAAACAGTGGCTCGCGGCGGTCGTGCAGGCCGTGGAGGGCAAGCTCGAGGGCGACCCGGACGCCGTCGAGGAGCCCGAGCCGCCCGCCGATCCGCGCTTCGCGACGGCCGAAGCCCTGCTCGAACAGGGTGATTTCGCCGGGGCGGAATCGGCCTACGAGTCGATTCTGGCGCAGGAACCCGGCAATACCGAGGCCAAGGCCGCGTTGCGGCAGGTCAAATTCCTGGGCCGGGCGCAGGATCTGCCGGAGTCGGCCATCGCGACGGCCGACGCCGATCCGGGTAACGTGTCCGCCGCCCTGGACGCCGCCGATGTGGAACTGTTCCATCAGCGGCCCGAAGCGGCCTTCGACCGGCTCATCAAAATGGTCGCGCGCACCGCGGGCGACGACCGCACCGCGGTGCGCACCCGGCTGCTCGAACTGTTCGAATTGTTCGACCAGGCCGAGCCGTTCGTGGTCGCGGCCCGCCGGAAGCTGGCCACCGCGCTGTACTGACCGGCCACGCGACCGGGCCCGGCCCGGTCGCGGGTTACGGGCGCGGGATCAACCAGAGCACGCTCAGCGGGCCGAAGGTGATCGCGGCCGAGGCCGGGCGGCCGTGGTAGGCGACCTCCTCGGCATACACGACGCCGGCATTGCCCGCGCCCGTGCCGCCGTACTCGATCGCGTCGGTATTCAGTATCTCGACCCACTCGCCCGCGACCGGCAGGCCGATCCGGTAGCCGGTGTGCACGGCGCCGGAGAAGTTGCAGACGCAGGCGAGAGTGCTGCCGTCGGCAGCGTGCCGCAGGAAGGCCAGCACATTGTTCTGCCGGTCGTCACCGGCGATCCAGGAATGCCCGCCCGGAGTGGTGTCCTGGCTCCACAGCGGCGGTTGCGCGCGGTAGGCCCGGTTGAGGTCGGCGACCAGGACCCGGACCCCGCGGTGCAGTGGATTCTCCAGTTCGTGCCAGTCCAGATCGTGGTCGTGCCACCACTCCCGGAAATGACCGAATTCCTGACCCATGAACAGCAGTTTCTTACCGGGATGGGCCCACATGTAGGCCAGAAGCGCGCGGACCCCGCAGGCCTTGTCGAATTCGTCGCCGGGCATCCGGGTCCACAGGGTGCCCTTGCCGTGCACCACCTCGTCGTGGCTGAGCGGCAGGACGAAGTTCTCGTCCCAGGCGTACATGAGCGAGAAGGTGATCTCGTCGTGGTGGTGGCCGCGATGCACCGGGTCGTGGCGGAAATAGGCGAGGGTGTCGTGCATCCAGCCCATATTCCATTTCATGGTGAAGCCCAGACCGCCGACCTCGGTGGCCCGGGTGACACCGGGCCGGGTGGTGGAATCCTCGGCTACGGTCAGGACCCCGGGGTAGGCGCTGTGCACGCTGTCGTTGAGCTCGCTGAGGAAGGCGACCGCCTCCAGGTTCTCGCGCCCGCCGTGAATATTGGGTTCCCAGCCGCCGGCCGCGCGCCCGTAGTCGAGGTGGAGCATGGCGGCCACCGCGTCCACACGCAGGCCGTCGATATGGAATTCCTCGATCCAGTACCGCGCGTTGGCGACCAGGAAATTGCGCACCTCGGGGCGGCCGTAATCGAAAACGTAGGTGCCCCACTGGGGTTGCTCGCCGCGGCGCGGGTCCGGATGTTCGTAGAGCGGGGTGCCGTCGAAGCGCGCCAGCGCCCAGGCGTCGCGCGGGAAATGCCCCGGTACCCAGTCCAGGATGACGCCGATATTGCCGGCGTGCAGGCGGTTGACGAAATCGCGGAAATCGTCGGGGCTGCCGAACCTGGCGGTCGGCGCGTAGTAGGAGGTCACCTGGTAGCCCCAGGAGCCGCCGAACGGATGCTCGGTGACCGGCATGAGTTCGATATGGGTGAAACCGAGTTCGCGGGCGTAGTCGCCGAGTTGCTCGGCCAGTTCGGTATAGGTCAGTCCGGGCCGCCAAGACGCGAGGTGGACCTCGAAAACGCTGACCGGCGCGCGGGCCGGATCGGCGCGGGCCCGGGCGTCGAGCCAGGCCTGATCGGTCCACCGGTATTTCGGCTCGGTGATCACCGAACTGGTCGCCGGCGGCAGCGCGGCGGCGAAGGCCAGCGGGTCGGCGTGGTCGACGGCGCGGCCGTCGGCGCCGTGCACCCGGTACTTGTAGCGGTCACCCGGCGCGGCGCCGGGAACGAAGACCTCCCAGACGCCGGAGCGGCCCAGAGTGCGCATCGGCCAGGTGCCGCCATGCCAGTCGTCGAAATCGCCCAGGACCGTGACCCCGCGGGCGTTCGGCGCCCAGACCGCGAACGACACCCCGGTGACCTCGCCGTCGAGCCCCGGATATCGGCGCGGATGCGCGCCGAGCACCTGCCACAGTTGCCGGTGGGTGCCCTCGTTGATCAGATGCAGGTCGAGATCGCCGAGGGTCGGCAGATAGCGGTAGCCGTCGGCGGTCACCGTCACCGGCCGCCCGGCGACGGTGACGGCGATCCGGTAGTCCAGGACCTCCGGATAGGGCAGGGTCGCCGCGAAAACCCCGTGACCCAGCGGTTCGAGCCGGTGTTCGGTGTCGCCGACCAGCACCGCCACCGTTTCCGCCGCCGGGCGCAGGACCCGCACCACCGTGCCGTCGGGGTGCGGGTGCACGCCCAGGACGGTATGCGGGTCGGGATGGCTGCCGGCGGCCAGCAGCAGCAGATCGCGCCGGTTCACCGGCCACTCACCGGAAGGTCCGCCGGTAGGCCAGGCCGGCCCGGGCCTCGTGCGGAACAGGCGGCAGCGCGATGATGTGGGCGACGGCGCGGGCCGGGTCCAGCCGGACGTAATTGGTCTGCGCCCAGTGGTATTCCTCGCCGCTGATCTCGTCGTGCACCACCGGATGATCGTGCCATTCGCGGCCGAGGGCCGGTAGATCCAGCGAAAGCATGCCGTCTTCGGCGGTGAACGGATTGAGATTCACGACCACCAGCACCGCGTCACCGGTCACCGGATCGATTTTCGAGTACGCCAGCAGATTGTCGTTGCCGATGTGATGGAAATGCAGGCATCGCAGCTGCTGTAGCGCCGGATGCCGGCGCCGGATCTCGTTCAACCGGGTGAGCAGCGGTTCCAGCGATTCACCGTGCGCCCGCGCTTCGGCGAAAGGCCGCGGCCGCAGCTCGTACTTCTCCGAGTCCAGATACTCCTCGCTGCCCGGCCGTACCGCCTGATGCTCGTACAGTTCGTACCCCGAGTAGACACCCCAGCTGGGACCGAGCGTCGAGGCCAGCACGGCGCGGATCGCGAACATTCCCGGACCGCCGTGCTGCAGGCTCTCGTGCAGGATGTCCGGCGTGTTGACGAACAGATTCGGCCGGGCCTCGTCGGCCTTGGCGGCGAGTTCCAGCCCGAACTCGGTGAGCTCGTGCTTATGGGTGCGCCAAGTGAAGTACGTGTACGACTGGCTGAACCCCCGCCGGGCCAGGCCGTAGAGCCGGGCCGGATAGGTGAACGCCTCGGACAGCAGCACCACATCGGGATCGGTGGCACGGACCGCGGCGATCAGCCATTCCCAGAAATCGGCGGGTTTCGTATGCGGATTGTCGACCCGGAAGATCCGCACACCCAGCCCGATCCAGTGCCGCACCACCCGCAGCACTTCCGCGTACAGGCCGTCGGGATCGTTGTCGAAATCCAGCGGATAGATGTCCTGGTACTTCTTCGGCGGGTTCTCGGCGAACGCGATACTCCCGTCGGGCAGAGTGGTGAACCACTCCGGATGCGCGGTCACCCACGGATGGTCGGGGGCGCACTGCAGCGCCAGATCCAGCGCCACCTCCATACCCAAGTCGGCGGCGGCCCGCACGAACGCGGTGAAATCCGCCTCGGTGCCCAACTGCGCATGGATCGCGTCGTGCCCGCCCTCGGCCGACCCGATCGCCCACGGCGACCCGGTGTCGCCCGGACCGGCGGTGAGCGCGTTGTTACGACCCTTACGGTTCACCACGCCGATGGGATGGATCGGCGGGAGGTAGACCACATCGAACCCCATGGCCGCGATCCGCGGCAGAGCCCGCGCCGCGGTCGCGAAGGTGCCGTGGACCGGATTGCCGTCGGCATCCCGGCCGCCGGTCGACCTGGGAAAGAACTCGTACCAGGAACCGGTGCGCGCCCGCGGCCGCTCGACCAGCACCGAGAACTGCGGACCCCGGGTCACCAGATCCCGCAGCGGATCGCGGCGCAGGATCTCGGCCACCTCGTCGGCGAACGCGGGCGCCACCCGCGCCGGCAGCGGATCCTCGCCACGCAGTGCGGCCGCCACGGCCCGCAGCCGTTCGAACGAGCTCTTCCCGACCCCCTGCGCCGCCCGATCGAACAACCGCGCCCCCGACTCCAGGTCGTTGGCCAGATCCGCCGCCCCCTGCCCGACCGCCAGCTTGGCCTCCACCCCCGACCGCCAGGTCGCGAGAGAATCGGCCCAGCCCTCGACGCGGTAATGCCACAGACCCGGGGTGTCGGGGGTGAAGATCCCGTTGAAGACATCGGGCTCGAAATCGGGAACCATCGAGATCCGCCTCGACCGCGACGAACCCGGCGCCCGCACCGCCAAGGTGGCTCCGACGGTGCCGTGTCCGTCCCGCCACACGACGGCACGGACTGGGAACACCTCCCCGACCACGGCCTTCGCCGGATACCCTCCGGGAATCGCCGGGACGGTGTCATCGATCGCTATGCGGCCGGTCATCACAGCAACAGTATTGGCGCGGCTTCGCCGCGCGGGGTTCGGCCCCCGAAGCGTCTGCTGTCAGCGCTCGAGACTCGCGGCGGCGCCTCTTCAGA
>NZ_JBSFRU010000330.1:0-7050 GCF_053589395.1 Nocardia sp. NPDC003345 | reverse complement strand
GACCGGTCGTCGGCGCGCGAGGGGTAACGGCCCAGCGCGTCCAGCGCACCCGCCAACCGCTCCCGCAGCCAGGCCGGCGGCGCGGTCCCCTGCACGTTCACCGCGAAATCGAGCAGGCCCGCCTCGGCCTCCACATCACCGTGGTGACGTAGACCTGCGAGATCGACGTGGTCGGCGAACATGAGACGCACCCTACGTGGCGCCCGGCAGGCCCGACCCGCCAGAATGGCAGTCGTGGGTGAGCTGCACATATCGTTCGTGTGTACCGGCAATATCTGCCGGTCGCCGATGGCGGAGAAGATCCTGGCCGGACATCTGTCCCGGACCGGGCTCGACACCCGGGTCCGGGTGAGCAGCGCGGGCACCCACGACTGGCATACCGGTTCCGACGCCGACCGGCGCACCACCGCACTGCTGCGCCGCCACGGCTACCCCGTCGGTCACAGCGCCGCCGCGTTCGGCGCCGAGCACGCCGCGGCCGACCTGATCGTCGCGATGACCGCCGAACACGACCGGCGCCTGGCCGCGCTGGGCGTACCGCTGGACCGGCGGCGCCTGCTGCGCAGTTTCGATCCCGACGCCGACGACACCGACGTACCGGATCCCTACTACGGCGACACCGCGGAATTCGAGCTGGTCCGCGACCAGATCGAGGCCGCGATCCCCGGCCTGCTCGATTGGATCCACACCGCCCTCGCGGCTCCCGCCGCCGGTACCGCCGAGCCCGCCTGATGCGCCGCCTCACCTTTCTGCTGCGGCCCGGCTGGCTGATCCTCGCGGCGCTCGTGGTCGCGTTCGCCTATCTGTGCTTCACCGTGCTGGCTCCCTGGCAGCTCGGCAAGAACGAATCCACCTCCGAACGCAACGACCTGATCGCCGAATCGGTGCACGCCGGGCCGGTTGCCGTCACCGACCTGCTGGACGCCGATCCCGGTTCGGCCACCGAATGGCGGAAGGTGTTCGCCGAGGGCAGTTACGTCCCGGGCTCCACCGCGCTGGTGCGGTTGCGTCATCTCGACGGTGCCCCCGCCTACGGGGTGCTGTCCGCCTTCACACTCACCGACGGCCGCACGCTGCTCGTCGACCGTGGACTGGTGGCGGCCGTCGACGGTTCCCAGCCACCGCCGATCGAGGAACCGCCGGCCGGTACGCAGCGCGTGGAGGGAAGGGTCCGGGTCTCGGAGAACGTCGACCCGCAGCGCAGTCCGGCGGCACAGAACGGCATCCCGCACGTGTACTCGATCGATGTGCCGCAGGAGTCCACGGTGCTGGACCTGCCGCTGACCCCGATCCCGGTCGGCGAGCGCGGCGCCTATCTACAGCTGTCGGAGGATCAGCCGGGCGCCTTCACACCGGTCCCGCTGCCGCAACTCGACGCCGGGCCCTACCTCTCCTACGGCCTGCAGTGGCTCGCGTTCGGCATCATGGCGCCGCTGGGCCTCGGGTATTTCGTCTGGGCCGAGATCCGGGAACGCCGTAAGAAGAAGGCCCCGGCGCCCGCCCCCGCGGCGGCCGGGCCCGATCCGGAACCCGCGCCCGCGACCACCGAGGCCCGCCTGGCCGACCGCTACGGCCGCACCCGCCCCTGAACTCGCCCCCCTACCGGCTGCGCCGGTCCAGCGCCGTGCCGAGAACTGCCCGGATGTGGGCGGGGTCGGCCTCGCGGTCGTCGAGCAGGAGGGCGGTGCACAGGCCGTCGGACAGCGCGACCAGGGCCTCGACCGCGTCTGGGTCGTCGGTCCGGGTCCGGGCGAGTTCGGCCACGTTCTCGCGCCAGCGCCGGGCGGCCGGTCGCAGCGCCGGCCGGCGGGCCGCGAGGGTCGACAGTTCCCGCTCGGCGAGAGCGCGTTCGCGTCCGGGCCCGGCCGATTCGGCGATCAGCTCGGCGAGGCCGCCGAGTGGGTCCGCCTCGGTATCGATGAGTTGACGGATGCGCTGTGTGTAGGCGTCGGTGACGCTGGTCAGGGCGGCCACCAGCAGATCGTCGAGGGTGGCGAAATAGTAGAGGGTGAGGCTGGTGGCGATCCCGGCCTCCTTGGCGACGGTGCGGTGGGTGACGCCGGTCGCGCCGTCGCGGCGGACGATCTCCAGTGTCGCCTCGATGATCTGGGCGCGCCGACGCCGGCCGCGCTGCAGGCGGCCGTCGCCGGCGTCCGGCTCGGCCGCCACAGTGTTATCCGTCATCCCTGGTCATCCGCCATCCCTGGTTCTCCCGGATATGGAGGCTACCGGCTCCGGCTCGGCTTCAGCGGCGCCGAGGGGCCGCAGGTGTCGCAGCATCACGAAGCAGACCAGCGAAGCGACCGCGACGGCGAGCCCGGCGGCGAGGGAGGCGGCGTTGAGTCCGCCGGTGAACACCGTCCGCGCGTGGTCGAGAGCGTCGGCCGGGATCCGGTCCGCCACAGCGGCGGCTCCGGCGAGACTGTCGGTGTAGGTTTCCGTCTGCGATACCGGCAACCCGGCCGGGACCTCGATACCGCTCCGGTAGATCGCGGCGGTGAGGCTCCCGAGAAGCGCGACGCCGACGGCGATACCGAGCTCCTGAACGGTTTCCGACAGTGCGGCTGCCGAGCCGGACCTTTCCGGTGGCGCCGCCCCCACGACGATATCGGTGCCCAGCGCGGCGATCACACCGAGCCCGAGGTAGACGAAGGCGAAACCGGCGACCACGATATGTGTGCTGTCGGTTCCGGCCACCCCCAGCAGCAGGTATCCCGCCAGCGACAGCGCCGAGGTGGCCGCCATGACCACCCCGGGTGAGACGCGGCCCGCCACCAGCGGCGCCCCGATGGCCCCGACGAGCATCGCCAGCGCGGGCGGGCCCATCCACAGCCCCGCCCGGATCGGCGAGAGCCCCGCGACCAGCTGCAGGTACTGGGTCACGAGGAACATCACGCCGCCGAACCCCATCAGTCCGATCAGCAATACGGACAGCGCCGCGGAGAACGACCGGCCGGTGAACAGTGTCATATCGAGCAGCGGCTCCGCGAGACCCAGCTGACGGCGGACGAACGCCACGGCGGCGCCACCGCCGAGAAGCGCGGCGATCACGGCCTGCGGATCCAGACCGTGGGTGGCGGCATATTTGATCGCGTAGACAATCGGCAGCAGCGCCGCCAGCGACAACCCGACGCTCAGCAGATCGAGCCGGCCGGCCCGCATCCGGTGCTCCGGAAGCAGTGCCGGCGCCCCGGCCAGCACCAGCACAGCGACCGGGACCGCGATGAGGAAGACCGCGCCCCACCAGAAGGCGGCGTTCAGGACCCCGCCGACGATCGGGCCCGCTGCCATCCCCAGAGCGAACATGGTCGCCCAGACGCCGATGGCCAGCGCTCGTTGCCGGGCATCGGTGAACATGGTGCCGATCAGGGAGAGTGTCGAGGGCATCAGAGTCGCGCCGGCCACGCCCAGGAGCGCGCGTGCCACGATCAGCCACAGGGCCGTGGGCGCGAAGGCCACCGCGATCGAGGCCGCGGCGAACGCCGCCATCCCGATCATCAGCAACCGGCGCCGACCGATCCGGTCGCCCAGCGTTCCCATCGTGATCAGGAGTCCGGCGATGAAGAAGCCGTAGGCATCCATGATCCACAGCGTCTCCGTCGCGGTCGGGTTCAGCTCCGCGGAGAGGCCCGGCGCCACCAGGTACAGGGCCGTCACATCCAGGCCCAGCAGGATCGTGGGCAACGCCAAGAGCGCGAGCCCGCCCCATTCACGCCATCCCGCCGACTGTCTCGTGCTCATCTCGCCGCCTCCTCCAACAATTTGAACTATCGTACTAGTTGTACCATGGTTCAAATACTTGGCCGCTAGGTTTCCGCTCCGACCCGGGCACCGAGCGCGAGCGGCGTCCGGCAGCAAGCGGACGCGGAAAGGCATCAGATATCGAACAACGCCGGAATGGAGACCACACGGATTCGGACACAGGGCCTCAGCGAAATCCGGCTCACCGAGCGAATGGAGCGGCTCGCCCCCGAGGGCCGCTCACCGGAGCGGCATCAGCGACGACTACCCGCGCCGATCGCGGCGGCGCGCTTCCCCGGCCAGCGGTAGCGCCACCGCCGTCACCAGCGCGGCGTATTGGACCAGTTCCGAGAGCCGGACCGCGCGGCGCAGATCGGCGACTCCGGGTGCCGGCCCGGTACCGAGCTCGGGCCGGTTCTCGACTCCGTGCGGATACTCGGTCGGGCCGCCCAGCCGCACCCCCAGCGCCCCGGCCGCGGCCGCCTCCACGACACCGGCGTTCGGGCTCGGATGCCGGGCGGCGTCACGCCGCCAGACCCGCACGACCTCGGCGGGACGGCCACCGATCAGCGGCGCCACCAGGGCGGTGAGCACTCCGGTGAGCCGGGCCGGAAGCAGATTCGCCGCATCGTCGACCCGGGCCGCGGCCCACCCGAACAGGCGGTAGCGGCTGTTGCGATACCCGATCATCGCGTCGAGGGTGTTGATCGCGCGATATCCGAGCAGCCCGGGCACGCCGGCCACCGCGCCCCACGCCAGAGGCGCGACCGCGGCGTCGGAAGTGTTCTCCGCGATGGATTCCAGGGCCGCCCGGGCCAGCCCGTCGGCGTCCAGCGCCTCGGGGTCACGGCCGCACAGCGAGGGCAGCAACGCCCGGGCGCCGCTCAGATCGCCCGCTTCCAGATATCCGGCCATCTCCGCACCGGTCCGGGCCAGGCTGCGCCCGCCCAGCGCGGTCCAGGTGGCCGCGGCGACCGCAACCGTCCCACCCCGGCGCAGGACCGCACTCGCGCCCAGCACCCCGCCGACCAGGACCATCTCGTGTACGAGACCGGCGCGACGCCGATCGGCGTAGGTCACCGATTCCAGCCGCGCGGCCAGCAGCCCGAACCCGGCCACCGGATGCCACCGGCGCGGATCACCGAGGGCCCGGTCGAGCCCGAAACCGATCAGCAGTCCGGCCGCTGTCGAAAACCCGCTACGCACCGCGTGAGGGTATCGACCCGGGTGCGGGCCGTGGGATACCGGCCGACCGGAATATTCACCGGCCCGGTCCGGCTGTCACACATCGCAGGCCGCGATCGTCTACCCGGCGACAGCTGCTCCGCCCGCCGACCGGGCCGTAACCGAACGGGGATTGCCATGACCGATGGATCCGCTCTCGACGATCCGGCCGAACTCGCGCGGCGATTCGAGGAATTGCGTCCCTACCTGCGCCGGCTCGCCTACAGCACACTGGGCAGTCTCGCCGACGCCGACGATGTGGTGCAGGAGGCCTGGTTGCGGCTCCAGCGGCATCGGCAATCCGGGGGCGCGCCGATCGACAATCTGCAGGCCTGGCTCAGCACCGTCACCGGTCGGCTGGCGCTGGATCAGCTCGGGTCGGCGCGGGTGCGGCGCGAGGAGTACGTCGGGGAATGGCTGCCCGAACCCACGGTCGGCACCTGGGAGGACCCGGCCGACCGGATCTCACAGGACGAGCGGGTGACCATGGCACTGCTGGTGGTCCTGGAATCGCTGTCACCGGCCGAACGCACCGCGTTCGTGCTGCAGGACGTGTTCGGGATGACCGGACCGGAGGTCGCCGAGGTGGTCGGCCGCACCCCTGCCGCGGTCCGCCAGCTCGCCTCCCGCGCCCGTAAGCGGGTCGAGACCGCGACACCGCGTTTCCCCGCGTCGCCGGACGAACACGAACGGGTGGTGTCGGCGTTCGCACTGGCCTGGCGGTCGGGCGATATGAACGCTCTGCTCGGTGTGCTCGATTCGCAGGTCACCTTCACCGCCGACGGCGGCGGCAAGGTCACCGCGGTCCGCAGGCCGATCTACGGTGCCGAGCGGCTCGCCGAGGTGCTCGTCGGCTGGCACCTCGCCCCCGCCGCGGCCACGGGCTGGGGCCGCACGATCGAGGTCAACGGTATGCCCGGCCTGCTGATCTTCGACGGGAACAACTACGGCATCTTCTCCTTCACCGTCGACGCGGGGCGGATCACCGCCATCCACGCGATCCGCAACCCCGACAAGATGCGGCATCTGCCCATCGACGGCGACCCGGACTGGCACCTGCGCGCATCGGATGGTGAATGAGCCGCCGTGCGCCCGGGCCTCACCCGGCGGCCGGAGCCGGGCGGGTTAGGTTCACAGTATGAGGATCGAAGTCAGCGGACATCAGCCCGATATCCACGAGAGCGCGTGGCTCGCGCCCACCGCCGTCGTGATCGGCCGGGTGAAGCTCGAAGCGCAGGTCAGCATCTGGTACAACGCGGTGCTGCGCGGCGACAGCGAGCTGATCACGGTCGGCGAGCGCACGAATATCCAGGACGGTTGCGTCCTGCACGCCGACCCTGGCTTCCCGGCCACCGTCGGCGCGGGGGTATCGGTCGGTCACAACGCGATCCTGCACGGGTGCACGGTCGAGGACGACTGCCTCATCGGGATGGGCGCGACGATTCTCAACGGGGCGGTGATCGGCCGCGGCACCCTCGTCGCGGCCAACGCGCTCGTTCCGGAGGGCGCGCAGATCCCGCCGGGTTCGCTGGTGGCCGGTGTTCCGGGCAAGGTCCGCCGCGAACTGACCGAGGAGCAGCAGCGCGGTCTCGAACTCAACGCCATGGTCTACCTGCACCATATGTCCGAGCACCGGACCGCGAAGGAGCTGTGAGATCCCGGTCCGCGTAGCTTCTGGACCATTTACTGGACAAGCGTCCAGTAGGGGGCTGATAGCATGGAGTGGACGTATCCGGGGAGCGGGCGAGCTCGAAACCCGCTGTCCTGCAAGGAATCGGTGTTTCGGGCGAGCCCGAGCGTGTGGGCACCGAGTGCCGGCAGGAGGTATGACGGGTGGCGTGCGAGCGTGTGGAATTGCGCCGGCCGGCCGGGCGGATCAGCGTGGCCGATATCGCCGCGCAACCGGGGGGTATCGAGGCATTACGGCGCCGGGTACACGAACTGCGTTCCCGGGGAGTGGATTTCGCGGCCAACGCGATCGAGCACGAGATGGCCGAACTCGATCTCCCGCCGGAGTGATACCGGGCACGAAACCAACGCGCAGGTCATATCGCGCGAAACCGGTCCGATAGGGTGTGGTAACCA
>NZ_JBSFRU010000329.1:0-7067 GCF_053589395.1 Nocardia sp. NPDC003345 | reverse complement strand
CGCACAATAGGACCCTTCCCGCGATAACGGCGAATCCTGTGACCGGCCAACATAATTCAGGGGCGGGACAGCGTCATCCCTCTATAGACTTCCCGTCATGATGAAGCATTTGATCACTGGGGCGATGATCGCGGCCTTCTCTTTCGGCGCGGCCGGTGTAGCGGCGGCCGATACCACTGTCGGCTTCTACCCCTCCCATGGGGCTTGCGTCGCACACGGGGTACATAACCTCGGCAAGGAAGGTCTCGGTAAGACCTGGTTCTGCCGTCAGTCCGGTAACCAGTGGGAACTGTTCACTCGCCCCTGACCGGGGTTATGCGGTCGGCGTGGTTGCCTTATCCGGGTCGACTCCGCCTGTGGTGTGCGGGGCGTCGGGTTCGCGTATGCGTCGGAGTAGTACGGGCGTGGCGAGTGTGGTCGCGGCGAAGGTGCCCGCGCCCGCGAGTATCAGGGCTCCGGCCGGTCCGGCCGCGGCGACGGCCGGGGCGCCGAGGATGGTGCCCAGTACGGTGGCGGCGTTGTTGAACGATCCCATCGCGGCGAACGCGCGGCCCTTGACCTCGGCCGGGACGTGCGTGCTGATGAGGACGCTGATGGCGGAGACCTGTAGGGAGTTCGCGATGCCTGCCGCGGCGAAGCCGGCCATGGCACCGATCAGTGAGTGCGACAGACCGGCGCCGGCCAGGCCTACCCCCATCAACAGCCCGGCGAACACCAGGGTTTCGGCCTGCCGGCCGGGCGGTATGCGGCCGGCGATCCAGGATGAGGTGATGAGTCTGCCGATGACGAAGGCGGTCGTCGCCACGCCGTATAGCAGCGGTGTCGCGCCGAGGGTGTCGCGGACGTAGAAGACTTCGGCCACAGTGAAGATCGCGGTGAAGATGATGGCGGCCGCCAGTGCGGCCATCGCCGCTCGGATCGCCGCGTCGGTGGCCAGGAGTGCGGGGGCTTCGGTGACCTGTTTCCACCAGGGGGGCCGTTTCCCGCGGCTTTCGGGCGGGGTGCGCTGTAACCGCAGTGCCGCCAGGAGGGCGACCAGTAGGCAGGTCGCGGCGGCGTCGACGACCATGGTGAAAGAGAATCCCAGGAGTCCGACCGCGGCGCCGCCGAGGGCCGGACCTGCGAGCATGCCGGTCATGTGCGTGCGGCATCCAGCATCGAGTAGACGCGCGCCGGGTTGGCCGCCGCTGTCTCATCGGCCTTCTCGGCGAGCAGCATCATCGCCGGGACGTTGAGGGTTGCCAGGCAGCCGGCTGTGAAGGCCAGTACCAGGATGACTCCGATCGGGAGCGCGGCGGCCGCTGCCATGGCCAGGGTGACGACCGCCTGGCCCAGGAATGTCACCGTGAGCAGTCTGCGCGATTCGACGCGGTCCACGACAGGGGCGAGCAGTGGGGCAAGGAAGACGCTGGGTACCAGGCCGGCGAGCAGGAAGGCCGACACCGACAGGGCCGAGTGGTCCTGCAGAAGCAGCAACAACGCTATTCGCGCGACCGAACCGCCCGCCGAGGTGATCCCGAGCGCCACGGCGAGAACGACGAGTCGCACTTACATCCCCGATTCGCGATTGCAAAAAACTGGTTCCGAGATCTGTGCGCACGATCAACCGGGAACTGACGGCCGACTCGGTGGCTGTAGTGACCTCCGTGGTCGGCGCCGGCGTGGCCGCGGCGACGAACAGGCGGACAGCGCCCTCGCGGTCCGGGCCGGGTCTGTCCGTCCCCGCGCCGCTGGAATTGATCCCGGTGCGGCAGGCGCAACCGGGTTCGAGTGCGCGAAGATCAGGCTCCGTGACATTAGCGCCGTCGGTTATGGGGGGGGGAACCGGTAGTAGCGAACCGAGCGGGATGCGGCGTGCGCGATTCCGTGGTCGGTGTCGAGGACCGGCGCCCTCGACGACACCTACCGCGACTATCTCGAACGCCACTACGGGCAGCTACGACCGGAAACCGGACTCGGCTGACGCGCTACCCGACGGGAATACGCGGCCGCGGTGGAGGCCGTCGACAGTCAGGCCGCAGGGCTGTTATCGGCGCTCTGCGCGACGGCAGGTGGCCCGAACGTGGCGTCGAGGCGTCGCGCGCGCCGGGCCTCCGAGGGCCAATAGATGGTGTAGTAGAGCCGCGCGAGGACGGGAAGCGAAGGGCGGTTGCGGATATCATGGTCGATCATCGCGTCCACGACCTCTCGCCCCATCGCCTCGGCCACCGTTCGGTCGACGCGGTAGCCGATGCGCCGGAAACGCAGCCCGAATGTCAGCAGGTGACCGCACACGTAGAGCACTATGAACGCGGACAGGGTCGCCCATACCGGGTTCCCGTGCAGGATCGAGAGGTAGAGCAACGGGTAGCCGACGGCTACGGCGGGCACGGCGTACGCGAGTGCCGCCTTGGTCTGCCCCTTCCGAACGAGGTCCGTCACCACGAGCGCGTTCGCGAGTGCCCCGTCCTGCTCGATCGGCGGGAGATCGTCGAATCCGGCGCCGACAGTGAGAGTCGGCCGGCGTTTGTAGAACGAGTGCCGCACCCGCTCGGTCGCGTAGGCCGGCACTTTTCCCGCCACAACGCGTGGCGTGCGCACTCCGAGACTTTCCGCGATCTCTGCGGTTCGGGTGCCGATTCGATCCAGATCCACGGGTAGATGATTGCGCACCGGTGCCGGCTTGAAAAGACCGGCCAGTACTTTTATGGTCGACGGGAAGTGGAACCCGAGTTCCGAATAGTTATGGTGGAGTGGTGACGGAGGACCGGAAACCGCGGCGGGACGCGGTGCTGAACAGGGAACGAATCCTGGTGGCGGCGCGGGAAGCGTTCCGGGGCAGTGGGATATCGGTGGATATGCGGGCCGTCGCCGCGGCGGCCGGAGTCGGTGTCGGCACCCTGTACCGGCATTTCCCCACCCGCGAAGACCTGGTGCGCGCCGTCACCGGCTCCGACCTCGCCGGTCTCGCCGATACCGGCTTGCCCAGGGGCACGGCGATCGAGGGGTTGCGGGAGCTCTTCACGACCACCCTGCACCAGCTCAGCGGAAACCAGGCGATGATCGACGTTCTCGCCGCGGGGCCGCCCACCGACGCCGACCTGGAGCGCTGTCTCACCCACCTCACCGAGATCGGCGCGGCAGCCGTGTACCGCTCCCGGACCGATCACACCCTCGCCGCCGAGGTCACCGCACCCGATATCGCCTACCAGCTACTCGGCCTCATCCGCATAGCCCAGCTGACACCCGGCCCGGCGGCACTGAGCCGTCAGGTCGATCTCGTGCTCCGCGGTCTGGCCGCGAACTGAGCTCAGCTGGTGAGGGGTGAGCCGTTGGGCTGGAGGGCGGGGCCGACGGCGTCGAGTGTGCCGGGCCTGCGGCCCTTGCCCCAGCCGATCCGGGCGCGGTAGCTGCCCAGCAGCCCGCTGCGGATGAGTTCCTGCTGGTCGGCGGATTCGGGGTCGGGGGAGGTCCGGGGGGAGACGAACAGGGCGTCGGCGGGGCAGTTGGCTTCACATTGGAAGCAGGTCTGGCAGTCGCTGTGCCGGGCGATGACGGGGATACCGTCGGGTCCGCGGTCGAAGACGTTCGTCGGGCAGACGCTGATGCATTTATCGCAGGCGATGCAGCGTTGCGCGGAGACCAGCTCGATCACGACGCCACCTCCACCGGCACCGCCGCGTGTTCCGGGCGCACATCGATCCGGTCCAGTCCGGAGGTGATCAGCCGGTGGTGCTGGCCGGGATCCTGGTCGGGGAAGTCGAGGCGTTTGGCCATCCCGCGGGTCTCGGTGCGGGCCAAAGCCGTCCGGTACATCCAGCGCGCGTGGGCGGTCATGGCGGCGGCTTGGCGGGTGCGGACCCGCTCGGCGCCGTCGCCGCCGAGGCAGGCGCGGACCTCGGACCACAGATCGTCCAGGACGACCAGCGATTCGGTGAGCACGCTGCCGCGACGGAGGTAGTTCTTGTCGTAGGGCAGCACTTCACGCTGCACCGCGGCCACCACCTCGCGGGCGTCGGCGGTGGCGGAAATCCCGGGGCGGGCGCCGGCATCGCCGACGGCGGTGGCCGTCCGGGCCGACGCCCACGGCCCCTGCGCGAGAGCGTAGCGGGCGGCGCCGGCGCCGGCCCAGTTACCGGACGAGATGGCCCAGGCGGCATTGTGACTGCCGCCGCCGGTGAAACCACCGCAGATCAGTTCTCGGGTGGCGGCATCACCGGCCGCGTACAGGCCGGGGACCGTTGTGGCGCAATCGTCGCCGGTGATCCGGATCCCGCCGGTGCCGCGTACGGTGCCTTCGGCGATCAGGGTGACGGCGAATTTCTCGGCGAAGGGGTCGATACCGAGCCGGTCGAAGGTGAGAAAGAAATTGGGCTGGGCCCGGCGCATCGCGGCGCGGGCGGGCTCGTCGGCCCGGTCGAGACGGCAGAACACCTTGTCGCGCAACAGTTCCGCGGCGATGGGTGAGCGCTGTCTGCCGCTCGCGCCCTCCAATACGCTGCCGTCGGCCCGGTAGAAGGTGGCGAACTGGTAGAAGGCTGTTTTGGTTACCGAGGTGCCCTCGGGGGCGATGCCGTAGGCATTGGAGAATTCCATCCCGGACAGCTCCGCGCCCGCCTCCACGGCGAACAGGGCGCCGTCACCGGTGTTCACATCGCATCCGAGCGCCTTGGACTGGAACGCGCAACCGCCGGTCGCCAGCACCACCGCCCCGGCGCGCACCCGGTAGTCCTGCCCGGCCTGCCGCCGGTGACCCGCCGCGCCCGCGACCGCGCCGTCGGCGTCCACCAGCAGTTCGGTCACCGGGCTGTGGTCGAGGATGCGCACGCCCGCCCGGCGCACCAGGATCCGCATCCGCCGCATGTACTCCGGGCCCTGCAGCCCGTTGCGCAGCTGCTTGCCGTCCGGGCCCACGGGGAAGGGGAACCGGGCGACCTCGGCGAGTTCGTTCAACCGGTCGTAGGTCTCGTCGAGCACCCGGGCCGCCCAGCGGCGGTCGGCGAGATAGCCGCCGAGGCTCTCCCGGCTCGCGATCGCCGCCTCCCGCTCGAGCGGGTCCGGCGGGACGTACCACACCCCGGTACCCGCCGACGCGGTCGCGCCGCTGGTCCCGCAGTAGCCCTTGTCGGCCAGCACCACATCGGCGCCGAGGCGGGCGGCACGCAGGGCGGCCCACGTCGCGGCGGGGCCGCCGCCGACCACCAGAACATCGGCGGTCATATCCAATACGTCGGTCATCTCAACCCTCGCTCCGTGAGCGGCGTCCGCATCCCGTCTGTGCCGAGATGCGGACCACCGTGCCGAACGCCAGGCTGCAACGACGGCGGATGCCGGACAACGATTGGAATCGGGGGTAGCGCAAACCTCCCGCGACCCGGGCCCCGGCACCATCATCACGCCATGCGTAATCGTGTGCCGGCCCTGCTCTTCGCATTGCTCGCGGCCGTCTCTCTCGTCTCGGCATGCGGCACGTCGTCGCAATCGCAGACGACTTCGGACGGCAGGACCGTCATCCGGTATCAGGGCTGGGCCAGCCAGGTCACCTACCCCGAACTGGCCGCCGACCTGGGCTATCTGGACAAGGTCTCGCTGGAATGGGTGGGCAACACCACCAGCGGCCCGCAGGACATCCAATCCGCGGCCACCGGCGCCACCGATATCGGCGGCGCGTTCAACGGCGCGGTGGTGAAACTCGCCGCGGCCGGGGCGCCCGTCACCTCGGTGATCAGCTATTACGGGTCCGACGACGAGAACTTCACCGGCTACTACGTACCGGAGAACAGCCCGATCCGCGGCGCCCGCGATCTGATCGGCAAGAAATTCGGGGTGAACACCCTCGGCGCCCACCACGAGTTCGTGGTCCGGGAATGGCTCGCCCAGCAGGGGCTCTCCAATGACGAGATCGCCAAGGTCGAACTGACCGTCGTGCCCCCGGTGAACGCCGAACAGGCCCTGCGCCAGGGCAATATCGACGCCGTCGCGCTCTTCGACATCTGGCGGGACCAGGCGGTGGCCCGGGGCGGTATCCGGCCGTTGTTCACCGACGGCGCGCTGTTCGGCGCCTTCAGCTACGGCACCTATATCGTCCGCGACGATTTCCTGGCCCGGAACAAAGACGCCGTCGCCGATCTCACCCAGGGCACCGCGCGCGCGATCCGCTGGGCCCAGACCACCCCGCGCGACCAGGTGATCGCGAAGTTCAAGGACATCATCACCCGCCGCGCCCGCAGCGGGGAGACCGCCGACAAGGCGGACTACTGGAAGAGCACCGGTGTCGCCGGACCCGGTGGGGTGGTGCGCGATCAGGAGATCCAGCTGTGGATCGACTGGCTGGTACGCAACGGTGAACTGGAACCGGGCAAGCTGACCGCCGCCGACGTCTACACCAACGACTACAACCCGTACGCCAACGGCACCTATCCCGAGAACGCCGGTCCGGACGGGCAGGCGATCGCGCAGCGCTGACCGGCCGGATCTCACGAACACATGACCTCTCCCTGGACAACTCTGCGCCCACTGCTGCCCACCGTCTTCCTGCCCTCGGCCGTATTCGGTATCGGGCAGGGCGCCGGCTCCCCGGTGATCGCGCTGACCGCGCGCGACCTGGGCGCCTCGGTGGGCACGGCCGGGCTGATCGTGGCACTGGTCGGGCTCGGCGCCGTACTGGGCGATCTCCCGGCCGGACGGGTGGTGGCCCGCTTCGGTGAACGCCGTTCGATCATCGCCGGATCGGCGATCGGCGCTGTCGGCGTCTCGCTTTCGCTGCTGGCCTGGACACCGGCCGTGCTCGCGCTCGGCGCCCTGCTGACCGGCGTCTCGAACGCGGTGTGGGGGCTGGCGCGGCAGAGTTATCTCGCCGAAGTGGTGCCGGTCGAGATGCGCGCCCGCGCCATGGCGACCTTCGCGCTGATGTGGCGGCTCGGCTTCCTGGTCGGCCCGTTCGTGGGCGCGCTGGTGATCCTGGGCATCGGCACCCGCGGCGGTTTCGCGGTGCAGCTGGTGGGTGTGGCGTGGAGCAGCGGGCGGCCGCGGGCGAGCCGGACGTACCGGTCGAATGGTGGGGCGTGAAACGCCCGTGGCGGACCGGG
>NZ_JBSFRU010000328.1:0-7068 GCF_053589395.1 Nocardia sp. NPDC003345 | reverse complement strand
TCACACCATGAGCGTTCTTCTCGTCGGCATCTCACATCGCAGCGCACCTGTCGCGATGCTGGAGAAGGTCGCGATCACCGATGCCGATCGGCCCAAGCTGATCGACCGCATGCTGGCCTCGAGCCACATCTCCGAAGCCATGATCGTGTCCACCTGCAACCGGGTGGAGATCTACGCGGTGGTCGACGCGTTCCACGGCGGCCTGGCCGATGTCGGCCAGTTGCTGACCGAGCATTCCGGTCTGCCGCTGCCCGAACTGACCCGGCACGCCTACGTCCGGTACAGCGAGGCCGCCGCCGAACATCTGTTCGCGGTGGCCAGCGGGCTCGACTCGATGGTGGTCGGCGAACAGCAGGTCCTGAGCCAGATCCGCAGCGCCTACACCACCGCCGACGCCCAGCAGGCCGTCGGGCGCACCCTGCACGAACTGTCGCAGCAGGCGCTGCGCGTCGGTAAGCGGGTGCATTCGGAGACCGGGATCGACCGGGCGGGCGCCTCCGTGGTGTCGGTGGCGCTGGACCGTGCCACCACCGTCCTGGGGCCGCTCGCCGGCCGCACCGCCGCGGTGATCGGTGCCGGTGCGATGGGCGGGCTGTCGGTCGCGCATCTGTCCCGCGCCGGGATCGGCCGGATCCTGGTGGTCAACCGCACCATCGAGCGCGCCCAGCGGCTCGCGGCGACGGCCGAGACGCACGGTGTCGCCGCCGACGCCTACGAACTGTCCCGGCTCACCGAGGCCATGGCCGCCGCCGATGTGGTGATCACCTGCACGGGTGCGGTCGGCGCGGTGGTCACGCTGGCCGACGCGCACAATGCGCTCACCGAACGCCCCGGTGGCGCCGAGCGGCCGCTGGTGTTCTGCGATCTGGGCCTGCCCCGCGATGTCGATCACGCGGTGGCCGGGCTGCCCGGCGTCACCGTCATCGATATCGAGACCCTGCAGCGCGACCCCGCGGCGGGTGCCGCCGCCGACGATACGGCCGCCGCGCGGACGATCGTCGCCGACGAACTCGCCAAATACCTCGCCGGTCAGCGGATGGCCGAAGTCACCCCGACGGTCGCGGCCCTGCGCCAGCGCGCCGCCGAAGTGGTGGAGGCCGAACTGCTCCGGCTGGATTCGAGACTGCCCCTGGCCGATCCGGCCCGCGACGAGGTGGCGCGCACGGTGCGCCGGGTGGTGGACAAACTGCTGCACGCGCCGACGGTGCGGGTCAAGCAGCTGGCGACCACACCCGGCGGTGACAGCTATGCCGAGGCGCTGCGTGAACTGTTCGAACTGAAGCCCGGTTCGGCGCAGGCCGTGGCCGCGCCGATGGAGATCAGCCGTGCCGAGCACAACGGTGTCGGCTGGATGGGCCTGGACGGCGATATCGCCCTGGCCGACGATTTCACCCCCGGCGGCCACGACGACGAACAGGAGCAGTCGACATGACAATCCTGCAGGGCGAAGGCGCCGCGCCCGGTACCGGCGCCGCCGCGACCGGCGGTCGGCCGGCCTGGCGGATCGGCACCCGGGCCAGCCTGCTCGCGCGCACCCAGGCCGGTGATGTGCGGGACGCGCTGATCGCCACGGGGCAACCGGCCGAACTCGTATTCGTCGAAACCCCGGGCGATGTATCCGGCGAACCGGTGGAAGATATCGGCGTCGGCGTATTCACCAGCGCGCTGCGGAGCGAGCTGGCCGCCGGGAACATCGATATCGCGGTCCATTCGTACAAGGATCTGCCGACCGCGGCCGACGATCGGTTCACGCTCGCCGCGGTACCGGTGCGCCAGGATCCCCGTGACGCCCTGGTGGCGCGCGACGGGATGGTGCTCGGGGAGTTACCGCCGGGCGCGGTGGTCGGGACCTCCGCCCCGCGCCGGTCCGCGCAGCTGCGGGCGCTTGGGCTGGGCCTCGATATCCGGCCGCTGCGCGGCAACCTCGACACCCGGCTGCGCAAGGTCGCCGAGGGTGAGCTCGACGCCGTGGTGGTCGCTCGGGCCGGGCTGGCCCGTATCGGCCGGCTCGACGCGGTGACCGAGGCGCTGGAACCGGTGCAGATGCTGCCCGCGCCCGCGCAGGGCGCGCTGGCGGTCGAATGCCGCGCCGGTGCGGCCGAACTGATCGAGCTGCTCGCCGCTTTGGACGACACCGCCACCAGAACAGCGGTGCTCGCGGAAAGAGCACTGCTCGCCGAACTCGAGGCGGGCTGCACCGCGCCCGTCGGAGCGATCGCCGAAATCGTCGAATCGTTGGATGACGACGGGCGCATCGTCGAGGAACTCTCGCTACGCGGCTGCGCGGCCGCGATCGACGGTTCCGACGTGATAAGGGCCTCGGCGGTGGGTGCACCGGCCGACGCCGCCGAACTCGGCATCGCGCTGGCCCGCGAGCTGCTCGAGTTGGGCGCGCGCGAGTTACTCGCCGCCGAACCCGGCACCCCCGAATCGGGGATCGCGACAGCCGGGAGCACCGCCACGGACTTCACCGAACCCAGTCCCATGGAGAACAACCGATGAGTCGAGCCAGCAAGAAGCATCCGGGGCGGATCCTGTTCGTCGGGTCGGGCCCGGGGGACCCGGCTTTGCTGACCACCCGATCCCGCGAAGTGCTGTGCCGGGCAACCCTCGCGTTCACCGATCCCGATGTGGACGCCGGGGTCCTCGCCCTGATCGGCACCGAGGTCGAACCCGACGCCGAGGGCGAACGCCCGGTGGACGTGCGGCCCGCCCTGGGCGAGCCCGCGGAGGTCGCCAAAACGCTGATCGCCGAGGCCAAGGCCGGCCACGACGTGGTGCGGGTGGTGTCGGGCGATCCGCTCACCACCGACGCGGTGATCGCCGAGGTCACCACCGTCACCCGTTCGCATATCGTCTTCGAGGTGCTACCCGGGCTGCCGTCCGGGTCCGCCGTGCCCAGCTACGCCGGTATCGCACTGGGGTCGGGGCATACCGAGGCCGATGTGCGCGGGGAGGTCGATTGGCCGGCGCTGGCCGCCGCGCCCGGTCCGCTGGTGCTGCACGCCACCTCCGGCCATCTGGCCGAGACGGCGAGCGCGCTCGTCGAACACGGTATGGCGCCGCAGACCCCCGTCGCGGTCACCGTCCGCGGTACCACCCGTCAGCAGCGCACCATCGAGGCCACGCTGGCCACGCTGAACAGTGCCGCCTCCGAACTGGTCGGTCCCCTGGTGGTGACCATCGGCAAAGCCGTCGCGCAGCGCTCCAAGATGTCGTGGTGGGAATCGCGCGCCCTGTACGGCTGGACCGTTCTGGTGCCCCGCACCAAGGATCAGGCCGGTGAGATGAGCGAGCGTCTGGTCACCCACGGCGCGATCCCCAAGGAAGTACCGACCATCGCCGTGGAGCCGCCGCGCAGCCCCGCCCAGATGGAACGGGCGGTCAAGGGCTTGGTCGACGGCCGCTACCAGTGGGTGGTTTTCACCTCGACCAACGCCGTGCGCGCGGTCTGGGAGAAATTCGCCGAGTTCGGCCTGGACGCTCGGGCCTTCTCCGGTGTCAAGATCGCCTGCGTCGGCGAGGCCACCGCCGAGAAGGTTCGTTCCTTCGGGATCAACCCGGAACTGCTGCCCAGCGGGGAACAGTCCTCGCTCGGCCTGCTCGCCGACTTCCCGCCCTACGACGATGTCTTCGACCCGGTCAACCGGGTGCTGCTGCCGCGCGCCGATATCGCCACCGAAACCCTCGCCGAGGGTCTGCGCGAACGCGGCTGGGAAATCGACGACGTCACCGCCTACCGCACGGTCCGCGCCTCGCCGCCGCCGGCCGAAACCCGCGAGATGATCAAAACCGGCGGATTCGACGCGGTCCTGTTCACCTCGAGCTCCACGGTCCGGAACCTGGTCGGTATCGCCGGTAAACCGCACGCCCGCACGATCGTGGCCTGCATCGGCCCGAAAACGGCGGAAACCGCGGTGGAGTTCGGGCTGCGGGTGGACGTACAGCCGGAAACCGCGCAGGTGGGTCCGCTGGTGGAGGCGCTGGCCGAACATGCCGCCCGGCTGCGGGCGGAAGGATTGTTGCCGCCGCCGCGGAAGAAGAGCCGGCGGAGTCGGTAGCTGTAACTCTGGAGCAGCTCCGCTGCTCGAGGTTCGGCCCTCTTGGGCGCCTGCTGTCGGCCCTCGAGACTCGCGGCTGCGCCGCCTCGCTTCGCGGGCCCACAGCAGGCGCGGGCCGAACCCTTTCCAAGAGCGTCGGGTGCTCGGCGGTCGGGAGGGGCCATTTTGTGAAGGGTGCCGGCCTTGCGGGACCGAAGGTGACGTTGAATTTGCACAGGGCAGAATGAGCCTTATGAGCGGAATGGAGCGGCCGCGGCGGTTGCGGCGTACGCCCGCGCTGCGGCGGCTGGTGGCGGAAACCGGTCTGGAGCCGCGGCATCTGGTGTTGCCGATGTTCGTCGCCGATGGATTGTCCGAGCCCCGGGAGATCGGGTCCATGCCGGGGGTGTTCCAGCATTCGCTGGATTCCTTGCGTAAGGCCGCCGTGGAGGCGGTCGAGGCGGGGGTCGGCGGGCTGATGTTGTTCGGTGTGCCGCGAGCCGAGGACAAGGACGCGGTGGGTAGCGGCGCCACCGATCCGGAGGGCATTCTCAATCGCGGTTTGCGCGCGTTGGCCGCGGAGGTCGGCGATGCCACTGTGGTGATGGCGGATACCTGCCTGGACGAATTCACCGATCACGGGCATTGCGGGGTGCTGGATCCGGCGGGTGCGGTCGACAACGACGCCACCCTGCTCCGCTACGTGGATATGGCGTTGGCGCAGGCCGAGGCGGGCGCCGATCTGCTCGGCACCAGCGGCATGATGGACGGTCAGGTGGGGGCGATCCGGGCGGCGCTGGACGAGGCCGGCCGTACCGATACCGCGATCCTCGCCTATGCCGCGAAATACGCGTCGGCGTTCTACGGGCCGTTCCGGGAAGCGGTGTCCTCCTCTTTGCGGGGGGATCGGCGGACCTATCAGCAGGACGCGGCAAACCGGCGGGAATCGATCCGCGAACTCGACCTGGATCTGGAACAGGGCGCCGATATCGTCATGGTGAAACCGGCGATGTCGTATCTGGATATCCTGCGCGAGGTCGCCGACCGGTCGCCGGTGCCGGTGGCGGCGTATCAGATCTCTGGTGAGTATTCGATGATCACGGCGGCGGCCGAGCGGGGCTGGATCGATCGGGACGCCGCGATACTGGAATCGTTGACCGGTATCCGGCGCGCGGGCGCGGATATCGTGCTCACCTATTGGGCGACGGAGGCAGCGCGCTGGCTATCGTGAGTATGCCCGCGGATATCGTGACCGCGCGGCAATTGTGGTGGGGCGTAATCAGTTTGGGTGCGGGACGGTTGTTCGTCTCTCTGGCCGATACGCTGGCGAACCGGGATCGGTTCAGCGCCGAGCTACGGGAACGGGTGCAGTCCACCGACCCGCAGCTCACTCCCGCGATGACCGATCTGCTGGTGACCCTGGGCGCCGTCCTGGGCGTGATCCTGGGGCTCGCCGTCGCGGCGCTGGGTGTGCTGGTGGTTCACCAGCTCGGCAAAGGCAAGCTGTGGGCGCGGACGTTGCTGACATTTGCCGGCGTGTGGCTGGTGATCACGGGTGTGGCCGCGCTGTTCTCGATCGGGGCGGTCGACGGTGTGGTCCCGCTGCTCGGCGGCGCCGCGACGATCGTGCAGGCGGTTCTCGCGGGCGGTGCGATCTATCTGTGCCAGCGGCCGGAGGCGGCCCAGTGGTTCCTGCCGCGGCGGCCGGGCGGTCCCGGAAATTCCCGATAAGTCCTACCCGGGCGTCTGACCTGCACATTGATTCCGGGTCACGGTTCGACCCGCATTCAGATAACGAACGCGGAGTTTGTTTCCAGAATTCCGCCATGTATGGTGAGGGCTGTCACAGAGGACATGGGAACCGGTGGCCAGGGGTATTCGTCCGGTAGGGCGGCAGCTCGGGTCGTCCGGTGATCGGAGGCAACGATGCGAGTGGTGATCCAGCAGCCGCAGAGTATCCGGCGGGACATGCTCGTACTGAGCCTGCTGATCCTGTTCGGAGTCCTCACCGTCGCGGTGCTGCTGATTCCCAGTATCGTCGGCTGATCCGGGTGCGTGTCGTTCCCGCTCCGGATATCGATGGCTGACCAGGCCGCGACCACCGCCGAAACCGGGGAGATCCTGTTCTCCGAGCCGGGTGCGCGCTGGCGGGCGGTGGCCTACGGTCCGATCGTCTGTTTCCTGCTGCTCGGCGTGGAGATCGCGGCGGGTGCCACCGTGCACTGGTTCGCGCTACTGTTCTGCGCCGCGCTGATCGCCGCGTTCGCGGTGCTGCAGGTATATGCCGCCCGGACCCATGTGAGCGTCGAACTCACGGATCGTTTCCTGCGCAACGGCCCCGAGACCACCACCGTCTCGTCGATCGCCGCGGTGTTGCCGGCCGATTCCGACGAACCGTGGGAGGACGCGCGCGCTCTCGGTGAATTGACCGGCGTCCCGCGCCGCCGGACCGCGATCGGCCTGCGCCGCACCGACGGCGAACTGGTGCGGACCTGGGCCAAGGATCACCGCGCGCTACGGGCCGCGCTCACCGAGGTGATCGGCCGGCCGGCCGGCGCGGGGACGGATGAGCCCGCCGGCGATTCCGACACCGGTCGCGACGATTGATTATCGGCTCCCGCGCGGGCAGCATCGGATAGCACACCGACCGCCCGATCCGAGGAGATCCGTGAACCGCTCGTTCGTCGTCCCGGCCATCGACCTCGCGGCGGCGCTCGTCGCGCTCGCCTTGGCCGTGCTCTGCTGGCAACTCGGTGTCCGCGATACCGATTTCCCCGCGACCGGCGACGTCCCCGCCTACACCGCCACCCGGTACGTGGGCCCGTGGTTGTTCCTGGCCACCGTGCTGGTGGCCGGGGCCGGGGTGGCAACGATCGACGCCGCCGCGCGCGTGCTGCGGCCGCGTGAGGGCCACGCCTGAGCGCGGACCCGGGCTACCCCGACGCGAACCCGGTCTACCCCGAAAGGGTTCGGCCCGCGTCTGCTGTCGGCCCTCGAAGCGCATGCGGCGAAGCCGCGAGTCTCGAGG
>NZ_JBSFRU010000327.1:0-7069 GCF_053589395.1 Nocardia sp. NPDC003345 | reverse complement strand
CGGCGGTGCCGCCGAACCGGCCCGGCCGGTGTGTGGCAGCCGAGGCCCTGCATATGCTCACGGCGCTCCCGCGTACCGATGGCAACGGTGATGCCGATACCGCCGCGGCGGGCCTGAACGCCGCGATCACCCAGTTGCAGCAGACCTATTCGGGGCGCCGTGCCCCGGAGGTCCGGTTGCTGCCCGGCCAGGTGGGTATGGCCGAGATCCTTGCGCATGCCCCGCCGCCCACGAATCTCGCGGAACGACTGAGGGTTCCGTTCGGCATCCGGGAGTCCGACCTGCAGCCGGCCACTCTCGATTTCGGTGTCTCGACGCATTTCGTGATCCTCGGATCCTCCGGCTCCGGGAAATCGACTGTGTTGTCGGCGCTACTGGAGTCGATACGCACCCGGTTCACGCCGGACGAGGCCCGGGTGCTGCTGGTGGACTACCGGCGCCAGCATATGGACGCGATCCCGCACGAGCAGCAGGTCGGCTATATGACAAGTGCCCGGGACCTGGTCGAGTACCTGCCCCGTTTCGTCCAGAAGATGCGCAGCCGGCGGCCACCCGACGATGTGACGACCCAGCAGCTGAAGGAACGGTCCTGGTGGAGCGGACCGGAGATCTTCGTGGTGGTCGACGACTACCACATGGTCGCGCAGCGCGGGCAGATCAATCCGCTGGATCCGCTCAAGGAGATCATCGTCGACGGACGCGATACCGGATTCCACTTGATCGCCGCACGTAATATCGCACAGGCGGATTCGGCGCTGTACGACAGCGTTCTCGGTCAGGTCAAGAACCTGAATTCCTCCGGTTTCATCATGGACGGGTCTCGTCTCGACGGCATGCTCATCGGTGATGTGAAGCCGACGAAACAACCGGTGGGCCGGGGCATTCTGGTGGAACCGCTGAATTCGACGAAGGATTTGGTGCAGGCGGCCTGGATGCCCGAAAGCGAGTAACCGGACCGCCCGTTCAGCGGGACTCCCCAGAGTTGGGAATGGCCTAGCGTTCTTGATGTACCGCTCGGATGCGGGGACAGTCAACGGTCGATCGGAGTTATCGATGGTCCCACTTACAGCTATTACCGAACAGTTTCCGGTGATCGGCGCCCGTGTCGGCGCGCAGGAGACTTCGCTGGCGTCGTATTACACCGCCGCCAGTCAACTCGCCCGCCCGGTCGCCACCGGTCCGCATCTGCCGGGCGCTCTGCTCAGCGCGGCCTTCGGCCTGGTGGAGCGGCTCTACTTCACCAATCTCGATGCCGGGGTGGCCGAGAAGATGCGGGCCGGCCAGACCACGGTGGAGGCGGGCGTCGCGCTCGAACTCACCGATACCTCCGGCGGCCTGTCCGTCGGCGCGAACGGCGCCGCCCTGGCCCCCGGCAAGATCGGGGGCTGATCGGCTCGGCCGGACCGGGCGGGAGGCGTTATGCCGTTCTTCGACTATTTCGCCGCGGGACCCCTCGCGAACTGGGCGCAGCTTTTCAGCGGTCCGGGCGCGGCCCCCTTGGTCAGTACGTCACTGGCCTATAAAGGGGTACAGGGCGCATTGAACTCGGCCGCAGCGGGTTCCGACGGAATCGTGTCCCAGATGGCCGAGGCGTGGGGCGGGATGAGTTCCCAGCGCGCGCAATCGGCATTCCGTAAACACAACGAATGGGTTCGTACCCAGGCGACCGCCGCCCAGGTGCTGTCGACGGTCGCCGACGCGAGCGTCGAACTACACGGAATGGCAGTGGCCCTGATGCCGAGCCTGCCGGAAATCGTGGCGGCGATCGTCGCTCGCGCGACCGCCGCCGGCGCCCTCGCGGCGAGCGCCGGGAGTCCGATGGCCCTGGTGACCGGGCCCGCGATGGCGACCGCGGAACTGGAGTATCAGCTGGTGCGTTTGCGCGCGGCGGCGTCGATGCAGACCTACGAGGCCGGCGCGTTCCAGGTCGTCGGGGCGCTACTGAATGTGCCGATCATCCCGCCGCCGCCGATCGTGATTCCCGGGGGCGGCATGGTGCCGACGGAACCGCCGGATCTCAGTACGCCGCTGCAGGATCTGCTGACCAACGGCCCGGACAGCCAATACCTCACCGATGGCGGAAACGGGAACGGCCCGAATTCCCCTGGTGAGGGTCCGCAGTCCCCGGGTGATACCGGCCCGAACGGCGGAGACGGCGGTGGCGGTCCCGACGGCGGCGACCCGGGACCGGACTTGGGCCAGCCCACTCCGGACCAGCAGGCCCTGTCCGAGATCGATCAGGCGCTGGCGAACGAACCCGGTTTCGATCCGGGTTCCGGTGGTTTCGAATCCGATCTCGCGGCCCAGGACGCGCTGTTCGGAACTTCCACCGGCTCCTCCACGCTCGCCGCGCTCAGCGGTGGCGCCGCCGGCCTCGCCGCGCTGAGCATGGCCCGGGGCGGGATATCCACGATGCCCGGTGCCGCCACCGGGTTCCGGCTGCCGGGTGGCTGGTCCCCGGGCGCGGGTACTCCGTTCGGAGCCTCCACCGGCTCGCCGGCCGGGGCCCCCGTGCGCAACGCGCCCAAGCGGGTATCCGCACCGACGGCGCGGATGCGACGCCGCCGGAAGGAAGAGGAGGAGCGGACCGGCAAGGTCTTCACTCCCGGCGAACAGTTCGAAGTACCGGTACTCGAGCGCCCACCGGCGATCGGCGTCATCGAATACCAGGACGACGAACCCGAAGAACACCTCGTTCTCGACTCCTCACTCGTGGGAGTACTGGATCGGCTCGACGACGAGGTGCGACCCGACAATGAAGAGACTTCCCGCTGAGCAATCCGGGAATACCTGACATCAATCTGTGAAAGGAACGATCATGGCCGACAACATGATGTCCGGGATCACCCAGGCGGATCCGGGCACCCTGGCAAGCGTTGCCACGAAAATGGCGGGACCGCTCGGCACTCTGGAGGGTAATCTCCAGCAGCTCGCCGGAATCCAGGGCGATCTGAACTCTCATGTTCAGGGACAGACGGGCAAGGCGGTCTACAACGCGCTCGGTAACGCCTACGAGACCGGCCGGCACGTCGCGAGCTTCATGCAGACGATCATGGACACCATTCAGGACAGCGGTATCAACTTCGACAACCTGGACCTGGACGGCGCGGCCCGGATCGGCGCCGACGGCGGTCTCGACGTCGGTACGACCTCCGGTTCCTGGAACAACAACAGCGCCGAGGGCGTCCAGTCGGCGGACCTCAACCAGAACACGAGCAATTTCGGCAACCTCAACCCGGACCCGAAGTTCAATCTGAATTTCTGATCCCTCCGATTCCGAATAATCCTCCACAGAGAAAGTGTGATTTCCGATGGCAATCCACGTAAATTACGGCGGGGTCGAAGATGCCTCGGCGCGGACGAAAACGGTCGTCGAGACCATGAACCAGAACCTGGACGATCTCCGCGGTTTGAAGGACATGCTGATGACCGAGTTCGCCGGTTCCGGTGCCGAGGGGTACCAGGCGATCGCGAACGAGCTGAACAGGCGGCTGGACAACTACGCCATCAGCATCCAGGGCCTGAATCAGAAGGTGTGGGAGGTCGCGGCCAGCCAGGGTCTCTTCCAGACCACCGACAAGGGCATCGGCAGCAAGTTCGCCGGCCTCGCCTGAGTTGATCGAGTACAACCCGGCTGGTGCGGGGGCAGCGGATGCGGCCGAGGCCGACCCGGTGTCCATCGACCTGAGCGTCGATGCCGCCCTTGTCCTCAAGGACATGGTCGGCATCGACGCCTACCCCTCGGTCCTGGCGATCATGCCGAATATCTACCGGGTCGAGGACCGGGACCGGGTGGCGAAGTTCGTGCGGGAGCAGCTCGCCGATGCCGGAATAGTCGCCGGTGACGAGGTGCACCCCGTCGTGGCGGGCTGGCTGCGCTGCCTGGAACGACCGGACACCGAACTTGCGGTGCGAATACTCGACACCGGACGTGGCGATACCGAACCCACCATGCTGCGCATATCGCTGGTGCGCTCGGGTGGGGACCACGTGCTCGCCGTACGGTGCGACGACCAGATCGTCGTGCAGTCGGTGTATCACGAAGGCAAACAACTGAATACTCTGGTCGCGGCATTGAAATCCGCACTGGGTGACTATCCGGTGCCGAGTTTCGAACCGTTCACCCTCCCCGACGCCGAGCTGGCAGGGATTCCGCTGGATCCCGACGAACGTCGTGCGGCCCTGCGGGAACTGGGTGCGGTGCCGCAAACCGCGAGTGTGCTCACCAGGGCGCTGCAGGAGATCGTGCGCCGCGCCGAGGTGATCATGATCGAACACGGTGACGGTGATACCGGAACACCCGATATGCGCGCCTGTATGTCCGTGCTGGACACCTTCTCGGGCCGGGTGGTGATCACGCCGAGCACCGCGATGGACGGGCAGACCCGGTCGACCTTCCGCCCCGGTGACGACCCTGCCCTGCACAGTGGTATCAACGCATTGGCCGAGCTGCTGCCCGGCCGCAGCTGGTTCGATACCGCGCGCACCGGTTGACGTTCCAGTGCTGGATGAGAGGACGGTGAGATGAACCGGGCACCGACAACGAACGGCGACGCCTCCGCGGCGCTCGCCACAGGCGGCTACGACGCCTATTTCGCTCAGCTCGAGGAACGTCCCGGCAGCGGGCCGTCCACACCCGTTCCGCCGCTGCCCGCGGATACCCGTCCCGCGGCGGAGGCGTCCGGCGCCCCGGCCGCCGATACCGTCTCGCCGCCGGAAACCGATGCCGAGCGAGGGAGTTCAGTGGCCGCCGAGGACCCCGTAGCCAGACCGGTGGCCGGACCGCCCGCGCCCGGTCCCGCCCCGGCCGCGGTATCGCCACCGGCCGCCACCCAGTCCTCGGCCGGGCACGATTCACCGATCACCTCCGAACCCGATCTGGCCGAGTTGCGCCAGCGCGCCGCCACCGCGCACCAGCAGGCAGCCGAAGAGGAACGCCGGGCGATAGCGCAGCGGCAGCAACAGGGTGCCCAGCCGGCGGTGACGCCACCACCCGTAGGCGCTCCGCCGGAGTCCTATACCGAGCGCAATCCCGCGGCGACGCAGCCGCCGGCCTCTACCTGGGGCGGGCCGCAGGCCGGCGTCGACGGCCCCGCCGCCGCTCCACCTCCCGCGGGGGCCGCGGCCGCGCCCACCGGCTATACCCAGGCCGAGACGCAGCCGGGCTACACCACCGGGGCGGACTATTCGGCAGCCCCGCAGAGTTACGGTGCCCATCCCGGAGCGCCCGCGCCCGCGATGAGCGCCGCCGCCGACAACTCGCGGGTGCCCGACCGTATCCACCGGTCCGCCTACGAGAACTCCGGCCGGATCGAGATCCTGCCGCCCGCGCTCGCGTCGGCGGAACTGCTCGCCGAGATCGCGGCGGTCCGCCAGGCGCATCTGCGGTCCAACAGCGGTGTGCGTGGCGCTCTCAACAAGGTCGGGTTCAATCTCGGTCTCTCCCCGGCCGAGCAGCGGGCCGAGAACCGCCGCAACAGTATTCGCCGCCAGCTCACCGCGCCGTATCAGATCGCGGTGGTGAGCGTGAAGGGCGGCGTCGGCCGGACCACCACCGCGGCCGGGCTGGGGTCCGTCTTCGCGAAGTTGCGACCCGACCGGGTCGTCGCGATCGACGCCAATCCCGACTTCGGGGATCTGTCCAGCCGCACCGCCCGGCACCAATACGGCCTCACCCTGCGCGACCTCGCCCAGGCCAAGGGTCGGCTGGATTCGTTCTCCGCCGTACACTCCTACACCTCTGTCAACACCGCCGACCTGGCGGTGGTCGCCTCACCGTGGAGCACGGATGCGGGCGAGGCGCTCAGCGGTGGCGAATACCAGACCGGCGTGGAGATTCTGCGGCGCCACTACAACCTGCTGGTGGTCGACTGCGGCACCGGAGTGCTGGATTCGTCGACCAATACCGTGCTGCGGACCAGTGATGCCGTGGTCGTGGTGACCCCCGCGACGGTCGGCGGGGTCACCGGCGCGGTCGCCACCCTGAACTGGCTCAGCTCGCACGGATTCGATCACCTGATCGCCTCCTCGATGGTCGCGATCGTGCGGCAGCATCCCGCCAAACCCACGGTGGATATCGAGGCCATCGAGAAGCTGTTCGCCTCGGCACAGCGGCCGACCATCCAGATACCCTTCGACCCTCATCTCGCCGAGGGCGGCGAAATCGATCTGCGCATGTTGGAGAAGGAAACAGTGCTGGCTTTCGAGGATCTCGCGTCGGGTCTGGCCGACGACTTCCCCGGGTATGTGGCGGAACCGGCGTACGGTGACCACGGGGATTATCGGTGACCGCTGTACAGACGGCACCACCGTCCCCGGCGGGCGGCGCGGCGCCGGCGGAGGTCGCGCGGGCGCGTATCGCGGTGATGGTGGCCACCTACCAGGTGGATGTGGTGGTGCCGACCAAGTTCACCGTGGAAACCTTCATCGACGATCTGGTGGCCGTGCTGGCGAATGCCATCGGCGACGAGGAAGTGGATTTCACTCCGCCGCAGGGGCAGTGGAGCCTGGCGCGCCCGGGTGAGCCGCCGATCCCGCGGTGGCGCAGTCTGGGGGATCACGACGTCGTCGACGGTACGGTACTGCTGCTGGCCCCGGTCGAATCGTCGGAGGTCTTCACCCCGGTCGTCGAGGACATCACCGATGCGCTCGCGCTGATCAACGAGCGCGAATTCGCCGAATTCGATTCCGATACCGCCGCCGTGGTCGGCCTGGGTGTCTTCGGTATCGGCTCGGTCGGCATCGCCACCATGCTGTCGTGGACCTGGTCGCAGTCCGGATCGTGGCTGTGGTGCGGCCTGCCGGCGCTGCTGCTGGGGGCGCTGTGCTGGGCGGCCGCGGTGGCCGTGAAGGGCAGCGGCGCGGCCCGGCGGATCTCACTGGGTGCCGCGCTGGCGGCCATTCCGCTGCTGTTCACCGGTAGCGCCATGCTGGTGCCACCGGCCTACGGCGAACCCGGCCCGTTCGCACCCGCCAATATCGCGGCGGGCGCGGTGGTCGCGGCAGTCGCGGCCATGGCTCTGATGCGGGTGACCGGTTCGGGTATCGCCACCCTGATGAGTGTCGCGGT
>NZ_JBSFRU010000326.1:0-7070 GCF_053589395.1 Nocardia sp. NPDC003345 | reverse complement strand
CCGACCGCCAGAACCGGCTGAAGACCAGTTTCTCCTCGCCCGGGCGCAGGCCCACACCCTGATCCCGGACCACCACCGCCAGCGCGTTGGCCTCGGTATCGCCGCGCATCCGGATGAGTACCGGTTTGCCCTCGCTGTGGTCGATGGCGTTGGCCAGCAGGTTACGCAGCACCCGCTCCACACGCCGCGGGTCGACCTCGGCCACCACCGGCTCCTCGGGCAGATCGATCACGACTTCGACCGCGGCGTCGCGCGCCAGATGCCGGACGGTGGAAATCGCGGCCCGCACGCACATCCGCACATCCAGCGATTCCACCTGGAGTTCGGCGACTCCGGCGTCGTGGCGGGAGATCTCCAGCAGATCGTTGAGCAGACCCTCGAACCGGTCCAGTTCGGTGACCAGCAGTTCGGCGCTGCGGGCCAGGGCCGGGTCCAGATCGTCGCTGCTGCCGTGGATCAGATCGGCGGCCATCCGCACCGTGGTCAGCGGTGTACGCAGCTCATGGCTGACATCGGAGGTGAAGCGCCGCTGCAGATTACCGAACTCCTCGAGCTGGTTGATCTGGTTGGACAGGCTCTCGGCCATTTCGTTGAACGCCTTGGCCAGCCGGGCGATATCGTCGTCGCCGCGCACCAGCATGCGTTCTTTGAGCCGGCCGTCGGCGAAGCGGCCGGCGATACGCGCGGCGGACCGGATGGGGAGCACCACCTGCCGGGTCACCAGCGCCGTGATGGCGGCCAGCAGGATGAGCAGCACCACCCCGCCGACCAGCATGGTCCCGCGCATCAGCGCCAGGCTGCGTTCCTCGTTGCCGAGCGGGAAGACCAGGTAGATCTCCAGTGTCGGTACTTCGGCGCTGGGGCTGCCGATGATCAGCGCCCGGCCGTGGTAGCCGTCCGGGTCGGAGACGGTGGCGAACTGGTAACTGACCTGGTTGCGCTGCACGAACCGGCGCAGCGAATCGGGGACCTCCTGGATCGGCCCCGCGGCCATCACCTGCTGCGGTGTTCCGCCGATCATCACCAGGGCGGCGTCGAAGCTGCCCGCGGCGTCGCTGGAACGGCTGGAATCGCGCCGGTTCGACAGCGAATCGCGGGCGTCGGAGAGCCGCTGCTGCTGGCTGGTGGGATCGTTGACACCGGCGAGCTGGCCCTCCACCGTGTTGCGGACGCGGTCCATCTCCTCGACACCGGCGTTGATCTTGGCGTCGAGGAGCCGGTCGGTGATCTGGCTGGTCAGCACGACGCCCAGCACCGTGATGACGATCAACGACAGTGTCAGGGTCGAGACGATGACCCGGAGCTGCAGCGAACGCCGCCACAGTAGGCCCAGCGATTTACCGGCATGCTGGAACCACCGCTCGACCGGCACCATCGCCTTGCGGAGATCGGCGAGACGCCCGGCCGCTCCGGAGTCCGGAGTCGCGCGGGACCCTTCGTGGTCGGGCAAGTTACCGCCTCCGGGCCCGCGTCACCTCGGACCGGATCACGGCGGTCCGGCCTTGTACCCCACACCGCGGACCGTGAGGACGATCTCCGGATTCTCCGGGTCCTTCTCGACCTTGGCCCGCAGCCGCTGCACGTGCACGTTGACCAGCCGGGTATCGGCCGCGTGGCGGTAACCCCAGACCTGTTCCAGCAGCACCTCGCGGGTGAACACCTGCCGGGGTTTACGGGCCAGCGCCACGAGCAGATCGAATTCCAGCGGCGTCAGCGAGATCTGCGCGCCCTCGCGGGTGACCTTGTGCGCCGGGACGTCGATGACGATATCGGCGATGGTCAGCAGCTCGGCCGGTTCCTCCTCGGTGCGGCGCAGCCGTGCGCGCACCCGGGCCACCAGCTCTTTGGGCTTGAACGGTTTGACGATGTAGTCGTCGGCCCCGGATTCGAGACCGAGCACCACATCGACGGTATCGGTTTTCGCCGTGAGCATCACGATCGGCACACCGGAATCGGCGCGCAGCACCCGGCATACGTCGATACCGTTCATCCCCGGCAGCATGAGATCCAGCAGCACCAGATCGGGCCGGATCTCACGAACCGCCGACAGGGCCTGGGTGCCGTCGCCGACCACGTGCGGGTCGAACCCCTCGCCCCGCAGGACGATGGTGAGCATCTCCGCGAGCGCCATATCGTCGTCGACGACCAGAATCTTCGGCTTCATAGTTACTATGTTGTCATCTCCCGCGCTCGTAACGGGTCGCCACGCCACACTCGGGCGCGTTCCCGCCGGATATCCAACACTAATTCGCGACCAGTGCGGCGAGCCGCGCGGCCAATTCCTGCATTTCCTCGGTGAGCCGGGCGGAACCCTCGCCGGTGAACCGGAAAACCCACCAGGTTCCATACCAATCGCGCCGAGCAAGATCACGGTACACCGCGGCGGTACGTTCCTGTAATCCACCGTCACGTTCGTAGGCGTCGAGTTCCCGGGCGGTGTCGAGTTCGGCGCGGCGCCGGGCCCGGCCGGCCGCGACCTCCACCGGAACATCCAGCAGCAACTGCACCGTGGGCACCGGGAGCTCGAATCGGCCGAATTCCAATTCGCCCACCCAGCGCGTCATTTCCCCGTCGGCCGATTGTCCCAGCCGGGCGGCGTTGTATGCCGCGTTGGACGCCACATAACGGTCCAGCAGGACCACATCGTGATCGGCCAGAGATTTCGCGAGGTCGTCGGCGGCCCCGGCCCGGTCGAGCGCGAAAAGGAGCGCCATCGCGTGCACGGAGGCGGCCAGATCACCGTGCGCGCCGTGCAGCGCCTCGGCCGCCAGATCCGCGTGCACCGAGCGTCCGTAGCGCGGGAAGGCGAGCGAATCGACCCGCAGTCCGCGCGCGTCTAGCGCCGCGGCCAGACCGGAGATCAGCGTGCGTTTACCCGCGCCGTCGAGGCCTTCCACCGAGACCAGCACACCCATGAGGTGCAGCGTACTCGGCACGACCGCGCCCGCCTGCGGTGGCAGGCGGGCGCGGTGGAGACCGGAAACGCGGGCCGGATCAGTACCGGTAGTGCTCCGGCTTGTACGGACCCTCGACATCGACGTTGATGTACTCGGCCTGGTCCTTGGTGAGCTTGGTCAGCGTGCCGCCCAGTGCCTCCACATGGATGCGAGCGACCTTCTCGTCCAGCACCTTGGGCAGCCGGTAGACCTCGTTGTCGTATTCCTCGGGCTTGGTCCAGAGTTCGATCTGGGCGATCACCTGGTTGGAGAAGCTGTTGCTCATCACGAACGAGGGGTGGCCGGTGGCATTGCCGAGATTGAGCAGACGCCCCTCCGACAGCACGATGATGGCCTTGCCGGAATCACCGAAAGTCCACAGATCGACCTGGGGTTTGATATTCAACCGAGCCGCGCCGGACCGTTCCAGGGACGCCATATCGATTTCGTTGTCGAAATGGCCGATATTGCCGAGAATGGCCTGGTCCTTCATCGCCCGCATATGGTCGAGCGTGATGATGTCCTTGTTGCCGGTCGAGGTGATCACGATATCGGCCTCGCCGATCGCCTGTTCCACCGTGACGACGTCGTAGCCGTCCATCAGCGCCTGCAGCGCGTTGATGGGATCGATCTCGGTGACCTGGACGCGGGCGCCTTGGCCGGCCAGCGATTCCGCGCAGCCCTTACCGACATCGCCGTAACCACAGATCAGTATCTTCTTGCCGCCGATGAGCACATCGGTACCGCGGTTGATGCCGTCGATCAGCGAATGGCGGGTGCCGTATTTGTTGTCGAACTTCGATTTGGTCACCGAATCGTTGACGTTGATGGCGGGGAAGGTCAGCTCGCCCGCGGCGGCGAACTGGTACAGCCGCAGTACGCCGGTGGTGGTCTCCTCGGTGACGCCCTTGACGCTCTGGGCGATCGTGGACCATTTGCCCTTGTCGGTCTCGAACCGCTCCCGCAGCAGATTCAGGAAGACCGTGTACTCGGCGGAGTGATCCTTGTCGGCCGGGGGAACCACGCCGGCCTTCTCGAACTGGGCGCCGCGCAGCACCAGCATGGTGGCGTCGCCGCCGTCGTCGAGGATCATATTCGCCGGTTCGCCCGGCCAGGTGAGCATCTGCTCGGCGGCCCACCAGTACTCCTCCAGCGTTTCGCCCTTCCAGGCGAAAACCGGAGTGCCCTTCGGCTCGTCCACGGTGCCGTGCGGGCCCACCACCACGGCCGCGGCGGCGTGGTCCTGGGTCGAGAAGATATTGCAGGAGGCCCACCGCACTTCCGCGCCCAGCGCGGTGAGGGTCTCGATCAGCACCGCGGTCTGGACGGTCATATGCAGCGAACCCGAGATACGGGCACCCCGCAGCGGCGCGACATCGGCGTATTCACGGCGCAGGGCCATCAGCCCGGGCATCTCGTGCTCGGCCAGCCGGATCTCCTTGCGGCCGAAATCGGCCAGCGCCAGATCCGCCACCTTGTAGTCGATACCGTTTCGGGTATCGGGGCTCAACGAGGTTCGAGGCAGTTCGGAGGTCGTCATCAGCGTGGATCAGCCTTCTCTCGGTAACAGCATGGGCGAACCGGGCCCGCAGGGGCGGTAGTGCGATACCTCTGCCTTCGCTCCAGCCTCCGCATCCGGAGGTGGACCGATCGGCCGGCCCTCGGCCATGCCCGGTGAACACGGTCTCGATGGCAAGGCTAGCCGGTACCGGCATCCGGGGTTCGGCCGTGCCGGTCGGTATCCGGACGAACCCGCCGCGGCCGCACCCGACGCGGACGGGGCTATGCCGCCACCCTCCGGCTCTCGGCCGCAGCCGCCCGCCGGCGCAGCCGCGGTGCCACATTCACCCGGTCGAGATCGCCGCCGTAGTGCGCGAGCACCCGCTTGTCCATCACCCGATGCCACAGCGGCGGGATCGCGGCCAGCACCACCATCGCGGCGTATCCGGCGGGCAGTTGCGGCGCCTCCTCGGTGCTGCGCAGCGTCTGGTAGCGGCGTCCCGGGTTGGCGTGGTGGTCGCTGTGCCGCTGCAGGTGGAACAGGAAGATATTGGTGACGAGGCGATCACTGTTCCAGCTGTCGCGCGGCGTGCAGCGCCGGTAGCGCCCCCCGGGGCGGCGTTCCCGCAACAGCCCGTAGTGCTCGATGTAGTTCACCGTTTCCAGGAGTCCGGCGCCGAGCGCGGCCTGCAGGATCAGGTACGGAAGGATCTGCCAGCCGAAGACCAGCATCAGGGCGCCGAACAGCGCGACGGTCATCGACCAGGCCTGCAGGATGTTGTTACGGGGTGTCCACCAGCCGCTGCCGGTACGCCGCAACCGCTCCCGTTCCAGGGTGATCGCGGACCGGAACCCGCCGATCACACTGCGCGGCAGGAATTCGTACAGGCTCTCGCCGAAGCGGCCGCTGGCCGGATCCTCGGGGGTGGCGACCCGGACGTGGTGCCCGCGGTTGTGCTCGACGAAGAAATGCCCGTATCCGGACTGTGCCAGGGCGATCTTCGCCAGCCACCGTTCCAGGCGTTCGACCCGGTGCCCGAGCTCGTGGGCGGCGTTGATCCCGATCCCGGAGACCAGCCCCAGGGTGGTCGCGAGCCCGATCTTGTCGGCGACACTCAGCTCGCTACCGGCCCACAGATATCCGGCGAGCGTCAGTCCGATCAGCTGGATCGGCAGGAAGAGGTAGGTGCACCACCGGTAGTAGCGGTCGTTGGACAGGGTTTCGTAGTCCTCGTCGCGCGGATTGGTGCCGTCGTCGCCGACCAGGATGTCGAGTACCGGGATGAACACCAGTATCACGAGCGGCCCGATCCACCAGAACACCTCGAGGCCGGTGTGCAGCACCAGCTGCGAGGGCAGCAGTGCGCAGGCCGGGGCGATGAGGCCGAGGAGCCATAGAAGGCGTTTGGGGTCGGCCGACCCGGCCGACTTGCCAACCAATTGCACGTTTGCCCCGCTATTGCATACCGAACTTCCAGCGGCCTACATATTTGCAGAAACCGCGTCTTCATTGCGTCGTTGTTCGCCTCAAACGTGGCGACCGTTACACGTGACCAGGGGGACCGACAGCCCCGTATACGTCAACGAGCAGCCACGATCGCCGCCACGTAGGGACTGAAGACCCGGCCCAATTCGGTGGGGGCGTCGTAGTCCGGTCCGGGTGGCGTAGGGATGAAACTGATGGCCAGCCGCACCAGCGCGTGGGCGAAGGTATCGGCCTGTTCGGCCGTCGCGGCGATCCAGCTGCGCTGGATGACACCGGACAGCCGGTCGGTGGCGTGGGCGATGAGCGGTCCGGCGTCGAGGGTGATCAGGCGCAGCAGGTCGAGTTTCACCGCACCGGTCAGCAGCGATTGCACCAGCGGGTCCCGGGCCGCGTCCTGGAAGTAGCCGGCCAGCCCCTCGCGGATGGAGGCGTCGGCGTCGCCGGTATTGGCCGCCAGCGCGGTTTCCACATGGTCCACGAGATCGTCGGCCAGGCGGATCGCATACGACTCGGCCAGGCCGCCACGCGAACCGAATTCGTTGTAGAGGGTCTGCCGGCTCACCCCCGCACCGGCGGCCACCTCGGTGAGAGTGATCTTCGACCAGTCGCGTAGCAGCAGTAACTCGCGCATCGCGTCCAGGATCGCGGTGCGCAACGATTCACGCGCAGACCCCTGTTCGGCATTCCGGGATCCGGTGCTCGGCATGGTTGCGACCCTGGCACGACCGGACCTGTTCAGTCAAAGTTTCAAGTTCGTTCGATTTCCACCATGAAGAAATCCGCTTTGGCGGCGCCGCAGTCCGGGCAGCTCCAGTCCGCCGGGATATCGTCCCAGCGCGTACCCGGGGCGATCCCGTCCTCGGGCCAGCCCTCGGCCTCGTCGTATTCGAATCCGCACTGCGCGCATCGGTACAAGCGGTAATCGTTCACGCGAGCCCGGGCCTTTCGCTCCACGCGCCCCACCCCGGCCCGGGGTCCGGAACGCATACGGGTTCGAAATCGACCTTCTCCCGGACCGCGCAGTCCGGGCAGCACCAGTCGTCGGGAATCGCCGACCAGGGTGTCCCCGGCGGAAACCCCTCGCGTGGCGCGCCCGTCGACTCGTCATAGACGTATCGGCAGACCGGACAGCGATACGCCCTCACCAC
>NZ_JBSFRU010000325.1:0-7148 GCF_053589395.1 Nocardia sp. NPDC003345 | reverse complement strand
GGCGGCAGTGCGGGCGGCGTCATCGAGAAGTGCGGTCTTCCCGATTCCCGGCTCGCCGCGTACCACAGCGAACCCGCCCTGGCCCGCCCGTGCCCGTTCCATCAGGGCCGCCAGCGCATCGCGCTCCTGCTGCCTGCCGTAGAGCGTCGGCACCACCGTGTCCGGCCCGTTCCGCGAGATCGTCATCGGATTCGAGTCTCGTCGATCTTCAAAAGGTGGGGCGGCGAAGGTAGACGATCACTCCGGTAGGAGGGTGTCGACCAGATCACGGGCGAACTCCTCGGCCGGTTGGTCGGCGAGGTGCTCGCCCTCGAACTCGATCAGGAAGGCGCGCTGGAAGCAGGCGCCTAGCAACAGCGCGGCGAGCGTGCGGGGTCGCGCGCGCTCGGTGAGCCTGCCCAGCCGCTGCTCGGCGCCCAGGTACTCCGCGAGTGCGGCGAGCGCCAGGTGCGGACCCAGGCCGGCGCTGCTCAACATCTGCTGGTGCCGGGCCAGGAGGACCGGTTGCGCGAAGGCCGCTCCCAGCATCGGCGCGAGGTCCCGGTAGAACGGCACCGCATCGGTCGCGACCTCCCGGAGCACGGACCGGACGGTACCGGTACCTGCGCGAGCGGTGAGGCCGGCGAGCAGGCCGACGAAGTCGCTGGGCAGCCGTTCCCGCATGACAGTGAGGAACAGGTCCTCCTTGTCCTGGAAGTGTTTGTACAGGGTGGCCTCGGAGAATCCCGCGGCGCGGGCGATCTCCTTGGTGGTCGCGTTGGCCAGGCCACGGTCGCTCATCACCGCGGCGGCGGCATCGAGAATCCGGATCCGGGTCAACTGTGCACGCGGCGACGCTCCCGCAATCTCGGCGCCCATCCAGGTCTGCCTCCTCATCGATCAGGTGTTGACAGAGTAGCAAGTACTCACTCACTATTTGGTGAGTAAGCACTTACTCTCTTGAAGGTGGCGATTCATGTCCAACCGGGAACGCAAGCGGCGCTTGGTCAATGCCGTGAATATCGTGGTCATCGGGTTGCAGCGCATCGGTATCGTGTTCGGGCCCATGCAATTGCTGACCGTCGCCGGAAGGCGGACCGGCCGGCTGCGGACGTTCGCGATCGCGGTGGTGACAGTGGCAGGCGCGCGCTATATCGTGCAGGCCTTCCCGCGAGCCGCCTGGGTGGCCAACGCCCGTGCGGCCGATCGGGTCACGCTGACGCGCGGCCGCCGCTCGATATCCGCGCGGCTGGTGGAACTGCCGGTCGAGGCGCGCCGCCCGGTACTGCACCGGCTGGTCGAAGAGAGCCCTGCCAGTGTCGGCAAACGCTACGCCGACAACGGACTGTCCCCGAGCGCCGCGCCCCGGGACGTCGCCGCCAGCGCGGAGCGCATCGCCGTCTTCCGAGTCGAGGAGGTATGAAGCCGTACCTCCCGGCGCCGCCGCGTGCCGGCGCCGGACGGCTCCGATTACCGGCGCGCTTCCCCCGGGCGCTGTAACGTGTTCCACTTCGGGCAGGGTGCAATCTCCAAGGGGGATCGGGCAGATGCTGAGCTTTTTCGCATGGCAGGACGGCCGTCTCGCGCCGCGGTCACTGGCGGTGAGTCCGTGGACGCCGAGCAAGCTGAGTGGGACCGGGATCTGCGGGTTGCTGGCCCGTGAGCTCGAAACCCACTGTCCGGCGGGGTTCGTTCCCGCGCGGCTGACGGTGGACCTGTATCAGCCGGTGGACAACGCGGACTTCGAGATGGGCAGCACGGTGATCCGGCGCGGGTCGCGGATCACCGTCGCCGATGCGGTGCTGCTGCAGCAGGGCCGACCGCGAGTGCGGGCCTCGGCGGTCTTTCTCGCCACGGGCGAGGAGCCGGCCGGCGCGATATGGAGCCCGGATGCGGATCTGCCGGTGCCGCCACCCGGGTGCATGTCCGTGGAAGGGTCGCCGCCGCTGTTCAAGAGCGGCGCCGGTGAATGGAGCGCCGACTTCGCCGCGCACCAGAACGCCGAACGCAAAGTCGCGTGGCACAGCCTGCCACCGCTGATCGCCGGCGAACCGATCACCGCCTTTCAGCGAGCCGCGATCCTGGGCGATTCCGCCAACCATGTCTGCCACTGGGGTTCGGCGGGAGCGGGCTATATCAACGCCGACGTCACCCTCACCCTGTCACGGCTGCCGATCGGGCACGAGCAAGGCCTGTGCGCCGAGAACACCATCGCCTCGGCCGGTATCTCGATCGGCACCGCCACCCTCTACGACCGGATCGGCCCGGTCGGCACCTGCGTGGTCACCACTGTGTCCAACGCCCGCCGCCAGATCGACTTCGCCGCCACCTCCGCTGCCGAGTTCGCCGGCACCTCCGACTGATTTGTCCCGGAACTGCCGAAGCGCAGTCGATAGAACTTCCCGCACCACTACCAGGACGAGTCCGCAAGGGCTGCCCGGCCGGTGCCGCCGAGCAGGATTCTTCGGGTCGCATCGAGATGCCGGTCGACGGTGAAGCGGGCGATGGTGCCGACGGCGGGCGGTGTGCCGGACCAGGAGAGGACAGACCACAGGCCGTCGAAGCCGACGGAGAATTAGCGATTGCCGGGGTAGACGCCGGTGATCTCGGCGGTGACTTCGGAACCGACAGGGTAGCGGCTCTTGGCAGCGTGCCATTCCGATTCGGTCATGGCGGGAAGGCGTGTGGTGCTCGACCGGAGCGCGGGATCGAGAGGCCAGAGCCGAACCTGACCGCGTGTGTGCTGGAGAACCTCGAACTCGGCTACGGTGCCGACCGCCGGCCACCGTTCGGCGGAGGCCGGTAGATTCAGCGCGTCGACGAATCCGGTCGGCGGCCGGGCCAGGTCGACGAAGAGTCCGATAGCGCCCGGGCGCGGAACCAGCGTGACGACTCCGCTCACGTGGTCGCCGATCGGATAGAGCAGGCGAGCAGCGTCGAGTTCCTGCTCGAGCTGCGGGTCGGGATCGATCATCGCCGGACCATTTCAGCGATTGCCCCGACCGGTGTCAAGGGCATGCGCGGATGGGACGGCCGGCCGGCGTACGCCCTCGGCGACCGGGCCGGCGTCGAGCGGGAATTCGGGATCTCCGAAGACGACGCCGCTTCCGGCGAATGCGGAACGCCGGCCCGCCGGTCGGAAACCGGATGTTGACATCGTCGAGTTCGCCGGGCAGCGGAATCGGTGCCCGGTCAGGTGTCCCGGGACCAGACGACGCGAGCGAAGCGAAGCGCTTCGGCGTGATATTCCGGTAGTTGTTCATCGGATCGGTACACCGCGGCGACGCCGTGGGCGGGACCGCCTGTCGGCAGGTTCGAGGCGGGGTGGAGCATCGCGTCCCGGGCGAATTCCACGAGATAGAGCCAGGTGGCCGAACCCGGGGCCGCGGCGTGTGCCGGTCGCCGGTACACGCGGGAGACCTTGCGGGCACCCGGCAGACAGGTCACATAGGTGATGACCCGGGTGTCGGTTTCGGTGGGCTCGGGTAGGTCCGCGCCGGCATCGAACACGTAGTTGCGAGGGATGGCGGTAGTCCGCGGAATCACGTCGTTCTCCGCCGGCTCGAGCTCGGCCACGGACAGCAGGAGGGCGCGTTCCTCCTCGGTGAGCGGCACGCGGCCCGCGACGAGATTCGCGACGAGCACGTCGCCCATCATGGTCGTTTCACCGGCGCCCAGGTAGCTGTGCGCCGCGTCCAGGATGTCGTCGGCGATCCGGCCCGCAAGGCGCCGGAGAAGGTCGAGAATGGGGTCGGTCACCGGTCTGCCACAGCTCCGCTGTTGTCGAAACATTCTCGGGCAGAATACAAAACGTCTGCCGATGACTCGATCGGCCGGAATCGCCATGCCCGTCCGCGAGCGGGCCGCTGGTCTCGTCCAGAGCAAGAGAGGTGCGCGACAATGGGTCTGTCGGTGCAGCAGAATCGGCCGCCGGACGGCGGAGTCCGTTTCGCCCCGTGGTATCTGCGGTGTGTATCCGGTGTGATCGACGCGCTGCTGGTCGGAGTGGTGTTCGGGCTCTGGTTGATCGTGGTCCGTAGCTCGCCGGCGTGGCTCGGGCCGCAACCGGAAGATCTGGGGAGCGGTCTGGGCTATGCCGAAGCGGTCGAAGCCCGCAGAGATATCACCCGCTGGCTGGTGGCGGGGATGCTGTCGTCCACTGCCGTGGTGGCGCTGGTCAACAGCGTCGTCATCCAGGGGATCAAGGGTCGCACGCTCGGAAAACTTCTCACCGGGCAACGCTTGATCGATGCCGGAACGGGTCGTCGGGTCGGGGTCGGCCGGGCGTTGCTCCGGCAGCTCGCCCATATTGCCGACGCCTTGCCTTGCTACCTGGGGTTCTTCTGGCCGATATTCGACGAGCGGCGGCGCACCTTCGCCGATATCGCAGCGAGAACTGTGGTGATCACGACGAAGCCGGGGCATGGTCCGGCGCCGGTGGTGGGACAACCGCCGCCTGCGAATGCCGCCATAGCCGATACGGGCATGCCGGCAGTAGCGCCGATCGCCGCTCCGCCCGGCCCCACCCTCGCTCCACGCCCGCCCGAGGGCCCCGGCCGGTCGGGCACCGGCGCCGAATTCGCCGCCCCTGTCCAGGAGCCGGGGGCACCGTCGGCCGCCACCCGGCGGAAATACCTCATCGGATTCGCGGCCGCCGCGCTGGTATCGGTGACACTGGCCGGGGTGGCGATCGTACGTTCGGTGGACACCTCGGCCTCCGAGGTGAGCACCGAGGCGCTCGCGCCACCGAAGGCCCTCGAGCTCGGGGGAGTGGAGGCAGTGGCGCTCTCACCCGACGGTCGTTCCGCGTATGTCTCGGAGTCTCCTGCCCCCAGGACATCGACAGCGACTGTGGCGGTGGTCGATACGGCCACCACCACCCTCGAGGCGCGGATAGAGGTGGAGGCGGGCGCCGGACTCCATGCTCTCACCGTCTCTCCCGACGGCACCCGTCTCTACGGGGTGGCGTGGGGCGCGCTCCTGGTGATCGATACGACGTCCCGGCGACTGGTCGACGCCGTCGAGATGAGCACCGGGTCCCGGGCCCCGGTGAGCCGCCCCGACGGCAGCGGCGCGAACCGCGTCGAAAACCTCGACGTGAGCGTCTCGTTCGACGAGCTGGCGGTATCCGGTGACGGCAGGCGGATCTACGCCTCCGGCGGAGGGGCCGACCGGATCTGGATGTACGACTCGGTCACGCGGAAAGGGACCGCGGCACCGATCCCCGGACCGGACTCGGCTGTCAACGAGATGACGTTGAGCGATGACAACCGTCGACTGTATGTGGGGGCCCTGCTCGAAGATCAGGAGCTCACGCGCGCGATTGTGGTGCTCGATGCCCTCACGATGGCCGAAACCGGCCGGTATCCGGCGGACACCGGAGGTGTGCTTTCCCTGTCGAACGTGCCGGACAACGGGTATCTGTACTGGGCGGCCGGATCGACGTATATCGATGTGGTTCGGATCGACACGCGAACGGGCGCCGCGGCCGCGCCGTTCCGTCTGCAGACGAATGCCCTCGGTCTGGCCCAATCGGAGAGTGGACGATATCTGTTCATCGCGCACGATCGTGCCGGCCAGGACACGAACCTCGGACAGATCACGGTACTCGACGCTCAGAGCGGAGAAGTGGTCGAACGAATCGATATCGACTTCGCTCCCGCCCGGCTCGTGCCGGCTCCCGATGGGCGGCACCTGTATGTGGGCTCGGGGTCGGATGGTCCACACACGAGGACGGGTTGGTTCGCCTCGGTCGGTATCGGTGCGTACCGCTGACCGGTACTACGCTGCCTGCTCCTGTCCGGACTTGCCGGGGCGCGCGAAGTGCTGGTCAGGGGAGTGGGGATACTGGGGTGGTGATCGAGAAGGACCCTATTGCCGAGCAGCCGGCCACCGCACCGGCCCCGCAGCGTGTGGGGGGTTTCTGGTTCTATGCCGAGGGGCAGCGCTGGGAGTGGTCCGACGAGGTCGCGGCGTTGCACGGCTACAGCCCCGGTGAGGTCGAACCCAGCATCGAGCTGCTGTTGAAGCATAAACATCCCGAGGACCGGGATCAGGTGTCGGGTGTGCTGTCCGCGGTCGTGGAGGCCGGGCAGCCCTATTGTTCCCGGCACCGCATCCTCGATACCGCCGGCGAGGAGCACCATGTCCTGGTGGTGAGCGACGAGATGCGTGACCCCTCCGGCGCGCCGATCGGCACCATGGGCTTCTACATCGATGTCTCCGATACCGCGGCCAGTATCCGCACCCAGGTGATCGACGAGACGCTGCCGGAGATCGTGGAAGCCCGTTCGGTGATCGAACAGGCCAAGGGCGCGGTGATGGCGATGTACGCGATCTCCGCCGAGAAAGCCTTCGATGTCCTGGTGTGGCGGTCGCAGGAAACCAATACCAAGCTGCGGGTCCTGGCCGAGAAGCTCGTCGGCGGGCTGATGGAGTTCGGTGGCGTGGCGGTGCAGACCCGCACTCGGTTCGATCACCTGCTGCTCACCGCGCACGAACTCCCGGACCATATCGCGGATGGGTATTCCGGCCGGGCGTAGCGCCCGGCCATCCGCTGCCGGTGCAGGTGACGGTTCGGCACAGGTCACGTCACCGGAGCCGCTGCGGCGCGGGCCGGAGGGAGGCTGACTGGTTAACCAACCCCCCGGCATGCGCGATCTATCCACTCCGGCAGCCGTTAAACCCCTTCTTTCACCCGACGAGGGACGGCAAGACCAGATCGCGGTAGCGCTGCTTCATCGTCTCGAGCACTTCCCGGCCGTCGGCGGCCCACACCTCGGCGTTGAAGATCTCGACCTCGACATCGCCGCGGTAACCGGCGTCACGCACCCACCGGCCGATGGTCGCGAAGTCGATGACACCGTCGCCCATCATGCCCCGCGACAGCAGCGGGTCGGCGGTCATCGGGTCGAGCCAGTCGCAGACCTGGTAGGAGCTGATCCGGCCGGCCGCACCGGCACGCGCGATCTCCTCCTCCAGGGTCGGATCCCACCAGATATGGAAGGTGTCGACCACGACACCCACGGTTTCGGCCGGGTACGGCCGCGCCATCGACAAGGCCTGCGCCAGGGTGGAGATCACCGCGCGGTCGGCGCAGAACATCGGATGCAGCGGTTCCAGGGCGAGGCGGACGCCGCGCTCGGCCGCGTAGGGCACCAGCTGCGCGA
>NZ_JBSFRU010000324.1:0-7157 GCF_053589395.1 Nocardia sp. NPDC003345 | reverse complement strand
ATCCGGTTCCAGGCCCACCAGTTCCAGCATCTCGTCGGTGCGGGCGGTGATCCGGGCGCGGTCCCAGCCCATCAGACCGGGCACGGTGGCGATATTCCTGGCGACGGTCATATGCGGGAACAGGCCCGCCTGCTGGATCGAATAGCCGATGCCCCGGCGCAGCCGGTCGGCATCGATGGCGGCGGCGTCGCGGCCGTCGATGGTGATCGTGCCGGCGCTCGGTTCGATGAGGCGGTTGATCATCCGCATGGTGGTGGTCTTACCGCACCCCGAGGGCCCCACCAGAACCACGATCTCACCGGCCGGGATGGTCAGCGATACCGCGTCGACGGCCGGTTCGCGTTGCCCCGGATACCGTTTGGTGACGGCGTCGAGCACGATCTCGACACCGGATACCGCCGCGCCGGGCTGGGAATCAGTCACGGATACCCCTCGAAATGGTGAGACGTCCGACGAGTACGAAGACCTCGTCGAGAAGCAGAGCGAGAACGACGATCAGCACCGTGCCCGTGAGCGCCTGCGGGACGGCGTTCGGGCTGCCGAGCCGGGAGAGCCCGGAGAAGATGAGATTGCCCAGGCCCGGGCCTTTCGCGTAGGCGGCGAGAGCCAGAATGCCCATGATCAGCTGGGTGCTCACCCGCATACCCGCGAGGATCGCCGGCCAGGCCAGCGGCAGTTCGACGGTGGTCAGTACCCGCAACCGGTTCATCCCGACCCCGCGTGCCGCGTCGACGACCGCCGAGTCCACCGAGGACAGTCCGATCAGCGTATTGCGCAGGATGGGCAGCAGTGCGTAGAGCACAAGCGCTGTCACCGTGGGGACCACGCCCAGGCCGAAGATCGGGATCAGCAGTCCGAGCAGGGCGAACGAGGGCACCGTGAGAATCGCGCCCGTCGCGGCCGTGGCGGCGGCGGAGCCGATCGGGCTGCGATAGACCAGGACGCCGATCAGCACCGCCACCGCGGTCGCGATCAGCAGCGATTGGACCACCGCCGAGACGTGTAGATACGAGTCGATGAAGAGCTGGTGCCGTCGTTGCACGACAAAGGTCCACCACGTGTCCAGGATCCGACCTCCCCGTGCCCGGTATCCGGCGACTGTCGCGGCCTTCCCGCAGCCGGACCGGTTCCGGGTGCGGCGCGTCGCCGTCGAGAGCGAAAATCAGGGCAGGGGCGAACGCGCGGCGCCGTCCGGGCCCGCAGAGGGGATGCCCGGGACGGCGGAGATCGAAACATTTTCGGGCGGTGTCTTGATCAGGTGGGGCCGGCGGCCGGCCCGCCCGGCCGCCGATTTCGCCGGTCGCCCGGCTATTCGGGAATTTCGGGATGCCCATTCGCCCGCCGCCGGTAGCGGAGGGTCAGGGCGACCAGGACCGCGATCACGAGGACCACGATGAACTCCATGGCGGCGGTTACCGGCCGTCGTTGTCCGGGGACTCCGGGGAGTCCGGGCGGCGGCCGGTCCATCGCCGGTATCCGGCGACGGCGGCGACCAGGATGACTATCCCGACGATCACCAGTAGTTCCATGCTGCGCGCGTACCCCCGCGCCCGCCTCCGAATCAGCGTTCGCGCAGTTCAGCGTGAACGCGAGGGTACGAATTCCTGCATCTTGGTCTTCGCGCCCTGCGCCACCAGATGCCAGGCCTCCGGGTCGCCGCGCAGGACCGCCGCGGCGGTGTTCTCGAGCTGATCCCAGGTGGCATGCGGCGGGATCGGGGGTACTTCGGGATCGCAGTGCACATCCAGCAACACCGGTCCATCCGCCGCGAGTGCCCGGTCCCAGGCCTGGCCGAGTTGATCGGGGCTGTCGACCGTGATCCCCTCGAGCCCGGCGCCGCGGGCGAAATCGGCGTACGACATATCCGGCAGCGTTTGCGACTCCTCGAATTTCGGCGCCCCGCCCATCGACCGCAGCTCCCAGGTGACCTGATTGAGGTCGTTGTTGTGGAACACGCAGACGATCAAGCGCGGATCGCTCCACCGGTCGCGATACCGGTTGATCGTGAGCAGTTCGGCCAGACCGTTCATCTGCATCGCGCCGTCGCCGACCAGGGCGATGGCGGGCCGGTCGGGATGGGCGAACTTGGCGCCGATCGCGTACGGCACCCCGGGCCCCATGGTGGCCAGCGTGCCCGACAGCGACCCGCGCATCCGGCCCCGGAAACGCAGGCAGCGGGCGTACCAGTTGGTCGAGGATCCGGAATCGGCGGTGATGATCGCGTCCTCGGGTACGCGCCGGTCCAGTTCCCACACCACGCGCATGGGGTTCACCGGCCGCGCCTCGAGCATCGATTGCCGTTCGATCGTCTCCCACCAGCGGGCCACGTTCCGCTCGATACCGGTGCGCCAGGAGCGGTCCCCGGTCCGGCCGAGCCGGGCGTTGAGCCGGGCCAGTGTGGCCTTCGCGTCGCCGATCAGATTCACCTCGGTGGGGTAACGCATACCGATCATGGTTCCGTCGAGATCGATCTGCACGGCCCGGGCCCGGCCGAATTCGGGTAGGAACTGTGAGTAGGGGAAGCTGGAACCGACGATGAGCAGTGTGTCGCAATCACGCATCAACTCGTAGCTGGGGCGGCTGCCCAGTAATCCGATCGCGCCGGTGACGAACGGCAGATCATCGGGCAGCACATCCTTGCCCAAGAGCGCCTTGGCGATACCCGCCCCGGTGAGTTCGGCGATCTCGAGCACCTCGGCGGCGGCGTGGCGCGCGCCCTGACCCACCAGGATCGCGACCTTGGACCCGGCCTCCAGCACAGCGGCGGCCCGCTCGATCTCCGTCTCGGGCGGCACCGCGGTGGGCAGCGTTATCGCCGGAGTGCTCGACGGCACCTGCTGGAACGCGTGCTCGGGCGGATGGTACGGCTTCTCCTGCAGATCGGACGGCACGATCACCGCGGTGGGCGCCCGCCGCGACAGCGCGGTGCGGAACGCGCGATCGAGCGCGTTGGGCAGCTGTTCGGCGACATTGACCTCCACCAGGTACTCCGATGCGACATCTTTGAACAGGCTCTGCAGGTCCACCTCCTGCTGGTAGCTGCCGCCCATCGCGCTGCGTGCGGTCTGGCCGACGATGGCGACCACGGGCACATGGTCGAGTTTGGCGTCGTACAGCCCGTTCAGCAGATGGATGGCACCGGGACCCGAGGTCGCGACGCAGACGCCGGCGCCGCCGCGGAACTTCGCGTAGCCGGTCGCTGCGAAAGCCGCCATCTCCTCGTGCCTGGTCTGGATGAACGCCGGATCACCGCCGGCGCGGCCGAATGCCGCCACCAGCCCGTTGATTCCGTCGCCCGGATAGCCGAACACCTGCGTGACATCCCAGTCGCGTAGCCGCGCCACGATGTAATCGCCCACTTGCTGCATCGGTCGTCTCCTCCCGGCCGGGTCCTGCTGTCGGCCCCCGGCTACCCGGACGGGCGGGCGTGAATCAGCGGCCGGGCCGACCGGTGGCCACCACCCGGACCTCCTCGAGACGGGGATCGGAGGCGTCGGGAATATTGAGCCCGTGGTCGTGCCCGGTGCGCAGATAGTCGAGTACGGCCGCGTCGAGCCGCTCGCCGGGCACGACCACGGGGATCCCGGGTGGGTACGGGGTCAGCTGTTCGGCCGCGATCCGCCCGGCCGCCTCGCGGATGGGCACCATGTCGGTGGGCCCGAAGAAGGCGTCGCGGGGCAGCATCGCCGTCTCGAGCTGTAACTCGTCCGGTTCGGGAAGCCGGATCCGCTGGGCGGCATGATCAGCCACCGCCTGCTCGCGCCAGCGCCGGATCGCCGAGACGAGCCGGCCGGTCGTCGCGGCGTCGTCGGCGAACGACAGCGTGGCCAGGATACGGCGGTGATCGCTCATGCCCAGGTCGATGAGTTCGTTCTCGCGTAGCCACGCCTGGGCGTCGTAGCCCGTGACACCGGTTTCGGCGATATCCATCAGCACCTGAAGACGGTCCAGGTCGTGGGAGGCCTCCACACCCAGCAGCTGAGCCTCCAGGACCCGCACTCCGGGTATGCGTTCCAGTTCGGCGCGCGTCCGGGTAGCCGTAGCCAAGGCGCGATCCAGGAGTTCGTATCCGTGTTCCACCATCTGCCGGCGCCAGCCGTCCAGCGCGGCGTAGACGAGGACATTCGGGCTGGTGGTCATGAGCAGATCGGCGCAGTGCCGCAACCGCACCGGGTCCACCAGATCGCCCTGGTGATGAAATACCGACCCCTGTTCGAAGCCGGCGCCCATCTTGTGGACGCTCACGACGCAGATATCTGCGCCGACATCCATGGCCCAGGTGGGCAGGTCGGGGTGGAACGGCAGATGCGCACCCCATGCCTCGTCCACGATGAGCGGTTTGCCACGGTCGTGACAAACCCGGGCGATGCCCTCGATATCGGCACAGGTGCCGTAGGGGCTCGGACTGACGATCAGCGCACCCGCGGCGTCGGGGTGTTTCTCCCATGCCCGGCGCACCTGTTCCGGTGACGGCGGGTGCGAGAAATGGGCCCGGGCGTCCCAACGGGGCGTGATCCACCGCGGGAGCACACCCGAGAAGATCAGCCCCGCCACGATCGATTTGTGACTGTCGCGGGCCACGAGCAGGCCGCCGTCGCAGCCGCCGGCCACCGCCATCATGGCGGCCTTCACCGACAGCGAACTCCCGCAGGTGGAGAAGAAGGCGTTCTCGGCGCCGACCGCGTCGGCCATGAGCGATTCGGCCCGTGCCAGGTGGCCGCCCTGCGACAAACGGTCGTCGAGGCCGGGAGTCGCCAGAACGTCGGCGCCGAACGAATCCGCGCCGAGCACCGCGACCACGCGTTGGTCGGCACCGCGCCCGCGCCGGTGCCCCGGCGGTGTGAATCCGTACCGGCCGACCTTCTGGTATTCGGCGAGGGCGTCCAGTATCGGCGCCCGGCTGTGGTCGTAGGTGGTCCGGTCAGTGACCACGCTGCTCCCACAGCGGAGCCCCTTCCGCCGCCTTGACCCGGCGGTGCTCGAGAACGACGATCGCCACACCGGCGATCAGACAGACTCCGCCCAGGATCCCGGTGACGACCGCCCAGCCCGCGAAGCCGTATCCCGCGGCGGTGAGGGTGATACCCACCAGCACGATGCCGAGGGCGGCCAGGATGATCCCGGGCCAGTTCCGGGTGTCCTCGATGGATTCGCCGGCGTGTGAGCGGGTGGTGCGGGTGTCGTCGGGGAAGTTGTGTTCGGGGGCACTCTGATGCGGATCGTCGGGACGAGTGGCCATGGTCTGTCCTTCCTGTCGAGCTTGCGACCAGGGGTAATGGGGCGGATACCCGCTTCGGTGCGGTTGAACCAGGGCGGCCGGGCCGGTGCTCACAGCCGCGGTTCGGGAGGTGGCGTGGGTGGCAGTCCGGGGTCGGGCACCGGCGGTTTGTCGGGCGCCGGGCCGGGTATCGGATCGGGCGGTGGCACCGGCGGGGGAACGGGCTCCGGCCCGGGCGGGCGTCCGGGTTCGGGGGCCGGATGGGGATCCGGTAGCGGGGGAGGGCCGGGCCGTGGGGGCGGATCGGGTGCCGGGACCGGCGCCGGATCGGGTAGCGGGTCGGGTTCGGGTACAGGTGGTACCGGATCGGTGTCTCGCATCACTGCTCCTCTCGCCGGGAACCAGGTGGGGACCGCGCTTGCGGGGGTCCGCCTGCCGGGCGCGTCCCGCCCGGTGGTGGGACATTCGGTGCCCGTAGCGGTCACCGTGGGCTGTCCCGGCACCGGGCGCATACCCGGCCGTGCCGTACCGAATCCCTTCGCGCGGGGTCGCTAGGCTCGGAAGCCTCCCCGATTCCGAACGGAAAGGCCCGCATGCCGCGTATCGCCACCGCCGACACCGTCGATCGGTCCGAGCTCCTGGATTTCCTCGGTTCACGCCATCACGGTGTCCTGGTCACGCACCGATCGGACGGGAGCCCGCAGATGTCTCCGGTGACCTGCGGCCTCGATCCTCAGGGCCGGGTGGTCGTGTCCACCTATCCCGGACGGGCGAAAACCCGCAATATCCGGCGCGATCCCCGGGTGTCGATCTGTGTGCTCTCCGACGAGTTCGACGACGCCTATGTACAGGTCGACGGCCGCGCGCAAGTGATCGATATGCCCGAGGCGGCGGACGGTCTGGTGGACTACTACCGCGGAATCGCCGGTGAGCACCCGGATTGGGACGAATACCGGGAGGCCATGGCCCGGCAGGGCAAATCGCTGATCCGGATCGAGATCGAGCGGTGGGGGCCCGTCGCGACAGGCGGTTTCCCGCCCGACCGCGCCCCGGGGCAGTAGGGCCGATAAGGAATGCCGGCGCGCCCGGGCCGGTCGGCGGGTCTAGCCTGCGCCGACGGCCGCGCCGATCCGCTGCCCGGCCGTCCGCATGGCCGCGGCATCGGATGCCACGATCACCTCCGCGAACCGGGTCCGGTAATCGCCCAGATCCGCGCCCACCGAGCCCACCACCGCGAAGACGGGGACCGCACCGGCGCGGGCCAGGATCGCGGAGATGATCTTGCCCGCGCGGGTCTGGTCGTCGAGCCGGCCCTCGCCGACCACGATCGCCGACGCGCGCCGCGCGTGCTCGTCGAAACCACCCGCGTCCAGGACGAATTGCGCGCCGGAACGTAGTTCGGCGCCGTACTGCGCCCACATCCCGCCGGAGAAGCCGCCCGCCGCGCCCGTCGCGTCGACGCCGGAGGGGTCACGCGGTAACCGTCGCGCGGTCTCGGCGAGGCGCCGGGTGAGCAGGTCCACGGTCGCCGGATCGGCGCCCTTCTGCGGTCCGAATACGCGTGCGGCATCGATGTAGCGGGTGGTGACATCGGTGAGGACCACGATGGCGGCGTCCCCCGGGCCGCCGGCCGCCTCGAGCGCCGTGATCGCCCCGATTCCGCCGTCGGTGGTGGCCGAGCCTCCGGCCGCGACGACGATCCGGCGCGCACCCGCTCGCACGGCCGCCGCCATGAGCATGCCGGTGCCGTAGGTATCGGCCGATACCGGATCCTTGGGCCCGTCGTGCGGGGTGGTTATCCCACTGGCCGCGGCGATCTCGATGACCGCCGTTCCGTCGCCGGACAGCCCGAATACCGCGCGCCTCGGCGCGCCCCACGGGTTGTCCCGGTGCGCGAACCCCGATTCCGGTTCGAAACACACCGCGAGCCCGTCGTCGC
>NZ_JBSFRU010000323.1:0-7201 GCF_053589395.1 Nocardia sp. NPDC003345 | reverse complement strand
GCGAAGCTCGGCAGCCGATACCGGGGAATCGAGATCCGGGCGGGTGCGGATCCCGAGCACGCGGCAGATCGTGCGGACATTCCCCGGCGCCGGCCGCCGTGGCGTCGCACCAGCGGCGTGGGGGCCCGGGCCGAATACGAGAGGGCGCTGACGCTGCTGAACGCCACCGACGACCCGGACGCGGTTCCGCAGGCGGTCGAGCGGTTGCGAAAAGCCTGGTGGCGGCTGCCGCGTGCGGACGCCGCGAACCAGGTCCGGGTGCTCACCGCCCTCGCGGTGGCCTATATCCGGCAGGGCCGCCTGGACGCGGCCCAGGACCGGCTCGAACTGGCCGCATTGCGCGCCCGCGACGCCGGGGACGACGACGGGTGGGCGCGGGCCCAGGAACTCACCGCGGTGGTCCATTGGACCAGGGGCGAGCCCAGAGCGGCATTGCGCTGCTGGCAGCGTGCCCTCACGATCTACCGTGACCTGAGCGACGCGGACGGTATCGGCCGCACCCTGCACAACATCGGCGCGGCCGCGCTGAAGGCGCCGGAACACGGGGATCTGCTGCTGGGCGGCGTGGAAGCGCCCGCCGCGATGGAGGTGCTCCGGTACGCCCACAGCTGGCTGGCCGAAGCCGCCCGCCGAGATCCGGCTCCGGCGTCCGCGCGGCAGTACACGGTCGACGCCGCGGCAGCGCGCGGCGGAGCGGTGGCGCCCCCGATGGGCCGATGGCCGCTCGAGGTCCGTGATGTGGGCGGGCCCGATCCCGGATAGTGCAGGCCACGATCAGGACAGAACCCGGTACAACCGCCAGGTGGGCTGGTTGTCGCCGTCGTTGGGGATCTCCAGTTCCAGGGTCGCGATATCGGCGCCCGTCTCGTAGAGGGTCGGATACCGCACGTTCACCGCGTCGGAGGTGCCACGGCCGCTGTTGGGGACCGCGAGAATGTAGCGCACACCGTGGGCGGCGGGGTCGTTGAGCACGGTGATGAAATCCTGATCCGACGGGATCACGAACGTTTTCGGCCGGTCGGTGGCGGTGAAGACGGCGAATCCGTACACCGTGTCCATCAGTACCGAGGATTCCGGCAGTCCGAGATCGTCGATATAGCCGGCCATCTCCCGTTCGGTATCGAAAGAGGCGATGATCCGCCGCTCCTGCGACCGGGTGGCGGAGGTGTCGGCCGGGTCCGGGAAGAGAATCTCCCGCAGGGCGTACTGCTGCACCGAGAGTGTCGGTGACAGCATGAAGGCGCCGGTGACCAACGGTGTCGCCACCACCAGTGCCGCGGCGAGAATCGCGGGCGCCCGCCGCCATCCGGGCACGGCGATCCGCGGCCGGCGGTGACGTCCGGGCCGCCGGGCGTGCAGGGCGCCGCGGGCGGGCACCAGCTGAGCGGCCAGCACGACCATGAGCGGGGTCGCGCTCATATAGAAGCGCAGAAACGGAAAGGTGGTGCCGGTCATCTGGTTGCGGGTGGCGAACGCCAGCACCGCGCCGAAAACGAGCCCCGCGACCAGGACTTCGGCGTCCCGGCGCCGCCACGCCAGGACCAGGCAGACCGGTACGAGAACCGGTAGCACCGGCCCCAGGATCATGATCTCGCTGATCGAGTACAGGAATCCGAACAGCGGGGTCACCGTCGCACCCGAACCGCTCTGCGCGACGATGGCGGTATTGCCGTAATCGGAGGTGAACTGCTGGAAGGGTTCGCCGGTGATGAGCCAGCTGGTCACGGTCCACACCACGAAGGCGATCCCGATGGGCGCCGCGACCAGCACCGCGTCCATGGCGGTGTCGGTGATCCGGTCCCGGCGCGGGCCACGGGCGCGCCGCCAGGTCACCACTGCGGTGAACACCGTGACCCCGGCGGCGACGGCCAACGCGTCGTAGCGGGTGAGATAGGCGAGCGCGAGCGCGGTACCGGCGACCGCGAGATCGTGGACGTCGTCGGTGTACAACCAGCGGATCAGCCGGCGCGTGGCCCAGCACAGGAAGAAGACGAACGGAGCCTCGCTCATACCGTTGGCCGCGTAGAACACCACCATCGGGTTGAGCGCGAAGACGGCGGTGAGCAACCACATCAGCCAGGCAGGGATCCCGCGGTCCAGGCAGATACCCCGGATCTGCACCACCGCACCCGCCATGAACGGCGCCGACATGAGCACTCCGGTGAGGTTTAACGAGGTGATCACCGGCCACCAATGACTCAGCACGACCACCGGTAACTGGATGAGCGTGGTGAGCGGGGTGAAGATGAAACCGATCGCCGCCAGATGCGGATCCCGGCTGAACAGCGCGCTGCGCGCGGCCGAGGTGCGGCTGAGCGAATCGCCGAAGATGTAGTGCGGTTCGATCGCCAGGTACAGGCCTGCCGCGAGGTAGGCGAGCGTGGCCACGAGGAACAACCACCGTGTGGTCCTCATGGCCGCGCGCCCGTCGGCTCCGGGGTCTGCGTCCCGGGCAACCCGTGAAATGTCTTCTCCCAGTAGGACGGTTTGACGATCAGCTGATAGGTGCCCTTGATCGCCGCGATACTCATCAGGACCCAGTACAGGGGTGCGGTGACGGCCGCCAGCAGCAGTGTGGTGAGCCGGCTCTCCCGGCAGGCGACCAGGTTCATGTACATCACCGCGGTATTGCCGACGACCAGGCAGAACAGTGCCGGAAAGTAGACGTACGGCGGGAACTGGTCGTGGATGGCGTCGGGCTGGCCGAGCAGCCAAGCCAGGGTGATGAGCCAGAACAGCATATTGAGGCAGGCGATGAGCGGGGTGCCGGCCAGCAGCGTGGTGAAGCGGGCGAAACCACGCGGCCCGAGTTCGCGCCACAACCGGACCGGCCGGCGCATATGCACCAGCCAGGTCTGCAGATAGCCCTTGTACCAGCGGGAGCGCTGTCGGATCCAGTTGATCGGGTCGCTGTTGGCCTCTTCCCAGGTCACCGAGTCGAGGACGGCGGTGCGGTAGCCGTTGGTGGCGATTCGGACCCCCAGGTCGGCGTCCTCGGTGACATTGAACGGATCCCAGGCCCCGATCCGGTCCAGGACCGTACGCCGCAGATGGTTGGAGGTGCCGCCCAGCGGAATCGGCGCGTCTCCGCGCATCAGCCCCGGCAGGATGAACCCGAACCAGAGCGCGTAGTCGGCGGTGAACCAGGCGGTGAGCAAGTTCTGTCCGCCGTTGTGGAAGGCCAGCCTGGCCTGGACGCAGGCGGTTTCGGGAGGTAGCCGCCGGAACGCGACCGCGGCCCGGCGTAATTGAAGCGGATCGGGACGGTCCTCGGCGTCGTAGATGGTGACGATCTCGCCGGTGGCGAAATGCAGGCCGAAATTGCAGGCCTTCGGTTTCGTGCGGGGCTCGGCGGGCGGTACCTCGACGATATGCACCCACTCCGGTGAGTCCACGGCCCGGGCGGCGGCGATGGTGGCGTCGTCGTCGGCCTCGAGCAGGAGCAGCACCTGCAATTTGTCCGCTGGATACCGGAAGTCGGCCATATTCGCGATCACGGTGGCGATCACTTCCGGTTCGTTGAAGGCCGGCACCAGGATGGTGTAGCTCGGCAGCCCGGCCTCGTCGGCGGCGAGTGCGTCGGCGTCGGTCACGGTGACGATGCTGCGGCCGTCCAATCCCCGGTAGAACAGGATCAGCCGGTCCACCAGCGTCCACACGTAGGCGGCCGTGCACAGCACGGTCAGCGTGATCAGGGTGCCGACGCGCGCGAAGACGGCGCCGCCCACGAGCAGGGCCAGCAGTGCGAGGAGGGTCCAGCGTTGCCAGGCGACCACCACCGTCGCGGCCGAGGCCTCCGGGTGCCGTTCTCGGAGCCCGTGTACCGCGTCGTACAGGGCGGCGTCGACCCGCTCCTGCGGCGCGCCCGGATCGTCGTTCACCAGGGTTGCACCTCCACGAGTTCGCGGGCCAGGGTGGTGAGCAGATCGGCGTCCTTGAATTCGGGTTCGGCGTCGGTCAGCGCGCTGACGCCGCGGGCGAGCAGCGCGATGGTCCCGCCGGTGAAACCGGCCAGGGTCGGCTGGGGCGGCAGGAAATATGCGTCGGGTTCGTGGTTGTCGACGGTCATCACGGTGACGCGCTGGATATGCGCGGCATCGCGGCGCCACACGAAAGTGAGATAGTTCCAGGTCAGGTGTATCTGTTCGTCCACGATCGAATACATGGCCGCGGTGATGTCGCGGCCGATCGGAACCGATCGCGGCGGATTGCTGACGCGCGAGTGGCGCAGATCGTAACTGAGCAGAGTGGGCGTGATATCGAGCGCGGCACCGTAGCGCACGGTCAGCAGATCGATCTGGGCGGTGCGGTTGCGGCCGATGACGTCCCAGTCCGGATTCGGTTGCCGGGTCCGGATGGTCTGGCGCAGGAAGGTGGAGTCGCTGCTGAAGTAATGCGCCGGCCAGTCCATCTCCTGTAGCCCGGTCTCGCGCCAGCCGGGTGGCACCACCAACCCCGTCTCGCCCTGATAGGGCGGTCCGGCCGCGACGTTCTCGCCCTCCGGTTTCGGCAGCGGGGTCAGGGTGAGCACCACCGCGACCGCGGCCAGCGCCGCGACCGAGTACCACGGGCGCTCGGTCGGGATATCGACGCGTGGACCACCGGCCGGCGGTATCAGGGGTTCGCGCAGGAGCAGAGCGCAGGCGCCGACCACCACGGCGGTCACCGGGAGGACCCCGCCGAGCACGACCGAGATCCGGAGCTCCGGGAATCGGAGCGTCACCAGCGCGAACACGGCACTGTCGACGGCGATCGCGAGCGCGGCGACCCCGATGACCCGGCCGCGGCCGCGCAGGAAGCCGTAGGACAGGCACAGGGACGTGGTCACGATGAGAACGAATGTGTACGCGAACCGTCCACCACCCAGCGCGATCGCGAGGAGCCGATAGAACACCGGGTTCACGACCAGCAGCAGAACCCACACGGCCCAGTAGCGCGCGGTGGCCCGCAGGCCGAACAGCAGGACCGAGCCGGAGAGCACGAACAGGACCAGGGCGAGCACGTCGTAGTGGAACAGCTCATAGAACGGGGCGTAGCGGGGAAGCAGCAGCCGTTGTACGGCGAGTGCGATGAGCAGGCCGATGACGCCGACGATCACATCGGTTTCGCGATCGTGAATGGGTAGTACGGGTCGCCCGCGCCGGCGGACGCCGAGCACCGGTGCCAGCGCCGAGATCGCGAGCACCAGCAGATAGCCGATGCTGGTGCCGTCGCTCGCCCCGGACCAGATATCGACGAGGGTGCGCCGGAACGCGAGAACGGTCAGCACCACCAGGATCATCCAGCGGAGCACGAGTCGGCCGGCCCGGCCGGTCGCGGCGCGGCCCGTCACGGTCAGCGTCGGTTCGCCGGGCGCAGGCCGCGCGCGGCGAACCAGAGCACCACGATCAGGCCGATGATCAGGAGTAGGCCGGCCACGACGAGTAGTACCCGCATGGTGGTGGTGACCGAGGCCGTGGAGTCGGCGGGTGCCGTTGTGTCGGTGGGCAGGGCGTAGTCGACGGGTTCGCGGCCCGCGGCCGTGAACAGGATGTCGCCGGACAGTGCGTACCACCCCTCGGGCCGGGCGGACACCCAGTCCAGGGTGCGGCCGAGTTCGCCCGGGCCGGCATTGCTGGTGGCGACCAGGAGTTGCCGCTCACCGTCGTAGTAGCTCTGCAGTGAGGCGAAACGCAGATCGGGGGAGAGTTGCAGTGCGGTGGTCGTCCCGTCCCGGTCGGTCACCTGCAGGCGGGTGTCGTCGGTTTTGCTCAGCGGTGGTGAGATACCGTCCAGCGCCCGGCCGTCGGCGGCGATGAGAACGGCCGGGCGGTTGCCCGCCACGACGTCCGGTACCGAGGTCCACTGTGGCGCGAGCCGGGTGGAGGTGAGCGACTGCAGACCGCTCGTGATCGTGACGGCGCGGCTCAGATCCTCGAAATCGCCGGTGGTGGCCGCGACATCGAAGTCCGGCAGCAGTGCCGCCGGCAACGCCTGGAATCCGTCGGGGGGCCCGCCCGGCGCCGGCTCGCTGGTGACCTCGCTACCGGGCAGGATCGTCAGGGTCAGCGGCTGGTCGGTGCCGCAGCGGCCCGTATCACCGGTGGTGCGCAGCGTCACCTGCACCGGAGTGTCACGCTGCAGGACCTCGTCCGGGATATCGATCCAGCGGTCGATCTGCCCGGACGGCTCGGCGGCCCAGCTGGTGAGTTCCCGATCGCCGGCCGTCACCACCAGCTGGCCGGCCTGGCTGGGCGGTAACGGTGTGTAGTGGCCCCGGAGTGCGACGCGGATACCGCCCGAGGGCCGGCCGAGCCGGGACTGGTCGAGGCCGAATCGAACGCTGACCTGGGCGTGCGAAGCGGCCCGGAGGTCGCCCACCCCGAGCTGCCCGAGTGTGGTCGTCTCGGGGGCCAGAATCGGCGGTTGATCCAGGGAACCCGCTACCGCGCGGCTGCCCACGGCGAATTCGGATACCCGGCTGGTGATCAGCCGGATCTGGTTCATCAAGGCGTCACCGCTGCCGGTGACGAGCATGGCCGGTGGCCCGGTGGCCGGGGTGAGGGTGGTGGCCGCGTCCCCGCCTTCCCGGATGGCGATGGAACGGGTGAAATCGTCGTCGGGTTCGGTGACGGCGCCGTCGGGCGCGAGCCGGCGCAGGCTCACCCGGACCGGCTGGCTGCCGTAGTACGCGACGATCGCGGTGGACAGCGACAGTGCCGCGGTGGACTCCGGGTCTGAGGGCGTCTCCGGGACGTAGACACGCAGTTCCTGCAGGACAGGGGGCAGGAAGTCGGCGATCACCGTCGGTGTCCGCGGCGCGCCGGTGTAGGAAACCCGGATATCGCGCAGCACGGCGCCGTGATCGAACCAGTCGTCGGGGCAGCGGCCCAGTGCGGGGAACAGATTCACGTGCACGGTGAGTGTCGCGGCCCGTTCGTCGATTGTGGCCTCGCCGAGGGGGATGGTGACCGGTACCCGGGTCGCGGGTCCGGCGGGCAGCTCGGCGTACCCGATGACGCGGTCCCGGGATTCCACGTCGACCGTCCCGCGTTCCAGATCCGCGGGCAGGTCTACGGCCATCGTCAGCGCGGCCGGTGTCATTCCCGGTGGCACCGGTATCGCGAGGTCCACCTGGTCGTCGTCGCCGCGCAGGGTGATCGGATCACCCAGACCCAGCTCCCGGGCCGGGAATTCGGTGGTCCCGCCCGGTGCGGAGGTT
>NZ_JBSFRU010000322.1:0-7250 GCF_053589395.1 Nocardia sp. NPDC003345 | reverse complement strand
AGCGCAGGAGTGAAGACCCGGGGTTAATAGGGCCCCACCCTCGAGCGGCGGAGCCGCTCCAAAATCACAGCCCGACCCTTCGCGAAGGGGCACATCCGAACTCACCGTTCGCGGAGGAGTCGATCCCAACCCACCCTTCCCGAAGGGTCACCCCCGAACTCACCTTCACAGCGGAGCCGCTCCAAAATCAGGGCGCCTTGATCCTCCCCTGCCACCGCCCCATGGTCTCGTCACGGAACGCGTCGAAGTACCCCCCGTCGATGCTTTCGCGGATCCGGTCGACGAGGCGGATGGTGAAGCGTTCGTTGTGGATCGTGCAGAGGGTGGAGGCCAGCATTTCTTTGGCCTTGAACAGGTGGTGGATGTAGGCGCGGGTGTAGTGGGCGCAGGTGTAGCAGTCGCAGGTTTCGTCGATCGGGGTGAAGTCGCGTTTGAACCTGAGGGTGTCGATATTGAACCGGCCCGCGTCCACGTAGATCCCGCCGTTGCGCCCGACCCGGGACGGGTTGACGCAGTCGAAGGTGTCCGCGCCCGCTTCGATGGCCGCGAACATATCCTCGGGTTCGCTGATGCCGAGCATATGGCGGGGTTTGTCTTCGGGTAGTTCGTCGCAGCACCAGCCGACGATGGTGCCGAGGTTGTGTTTCTCGAGTGCGCCGCCGATGCCGTAGCCGTCGAATTCGGTGCCGTCGGCGCCGCGGATCTCGGCCAGGTCCCGCGACGCCTTGCGTCGCAGGTCCTCGTACTGCGCACCCTGTACCACTGCGAACAGTGCCTGGTAGGGGCGGTGTGACCGGGCGGTGGTGAGCCGCTCGTGCTCGTCGATACAGCGTTGTGCCCAATCGTGGGTGCGCTGTACCGATTTCTCCTGGTAGCCCCGGGTGTTCATGAGGGTGGTGAGTTCGTCGAAGGCGAACATGATGTCGGCGCCCAGCTGGTGCTGGATCCCCATGGAGACCTCGGGGGTGAAGCGGTGTCTGGACCCGTTGAGATGCGATCGGAAGGTGACACCGTCGTCGTCGACGGTGGCCAGCCGCTCCTTGCCCTTGGCGATGACGTCGTCGCTGCGGATATCGACGGTCTCCATCGCGAGCACTTTCTTGAACCCGACCCCCAGTGACATGACCTGGAAACCGCCGCTGTCGGTGAAGGTGGGTCCGGGCCAGCTCATGAAGGCCGCCAGACCGCCGGCCTCGTCGACGATATCGGGCCCGGGCTGCAGGTAGAGGTGGTAGGCGTTGGCGAGCAGCGCCTGCGCCCCGAGCTCGCTCATCGCCTCGGGCAGTACCGCCTTCACCGTGGCCTTCGTCCCGACGGGGACGAAGGCGGGCGTGGCGATATCGCCGTGCGGGGTCCGGATCACCCCGGTCCGGCCGTGCCGCCCTTCGAGGCGGGTACCGATATTGAACGAGAATCCGACGCCATCCGACACGGCGGCCATCCTCTCAGGCAGTAGCGGTGGGGCCGGAGCGAGGGCCCTGCGTGGTCACGTTCCGCTTCAGGCCTCGACCGCGGCCGCCGCGAACTGGGCGCTGTAGAGCCGGTAGTAGGCGCCCTGCCGGGCGAGCAGCTGGTCGTGGTTCCCGGTTTCCACGATGCGGCCCGCTTCCATCACCACGATCAGGTCGGCGTCGCGGATGGTGGAGAGCCGGTGCGCGATCACGAAGCTGGTGCGGTCGCGCCGCAGTTCCGCGGTGGCCTGCTGGACCAGCAGTTCGGTGCGGGTGTCGACCGAGCTGGTTGCCTCGTCCAGTACCAGGATGGCGGGTTTGGCCAGGAAGGCGCGCGCGATGGTGATGAGCTGTTTCTCACCCGCGCTGACCCCGGTGCCCTCTTCGTCGATCACCGTGTCGTAGCCGTCGGGCAGCGAGTGCACGAATCGGTCCACATAGGCGGCCCGGGCGGCCTCGAGGATATCGTCCGCACCGGCCCGGGGGTTGCCGTAGGCGATGTTCTCGCGGATGGATCCCTTGAAAAGCCAGGTGTCCTGCAGCACCATCCCGATCCGCGACCGCAGCTGTTCGCGGCTCAGGTCGGTGATATCGATCCCGTCGACCCGGATCGCGCCGGAGTCCAGTTCGTAGAAACGCAGCAGCAGGTTGACCAGTGTGGTCTTCCCGGCGCCGGTGGGGCCGACGATGGCGACCACATGGCCGGGTTCGGCGACCAGGGAGAGGTCTTCGATCACCGGCTTCTCCGGTTCGTACCGGAAGGAGACGGCGTCGAATTCGACCAGCCCGCGTTCGGGCGGCCGGGTGATCTCGTGCGCCGGATCGGGACTCTGCTCGTCGGCGTCGAGGATTTCGAAGATCCGCTCGGCCGAGGCCACACCCGATTGCAGCAGATTGGCCATCGCGCCGATCTGGGTGAGCGGCTGGCTGAACTGGCGCGAGTACTGGATGAAGGCCTGTACCTCGCCCAGCGACAACTGCCCGGACGCCACCCGCAGGCCGCCGATCAGCGCCACCAGCACGTAGTTGATATTTCCGAGGAACATCGAGGCGGGCATGATCAGGCCGGAGATGAACTGCGCCTTGAAGCTGGACTTGAACAGATGGTCGTTGCGTTCGTCGAACTCCGCGGCGACCTGTTTGCTGCGGCCGAACGCGGTCACCACCTCGTGTCCGGTGTAGGCCTCTTCGACCTGCGCGTTCACCATGCCGGTGTACTTCCACTGGTCCACGAAATGCGGTTTGGAACGTTTCGCGATCTGGGCCGTCACCACGATCACCGCGGGCACGGTGAGCAGGGCGATCAGCGCGAGCAGCGGTGAGATCCAGAACATCATGCCGAGGATGCCCAGTACGGTGAGCACCGAGATCAGCAGCTGACTCATCGTCTGCTGCAGGCTCTGGGAGATGTTGTCCACATCGTTGGTGACCCGGCTGAGCACGTCACCGCGCGGCGCGGTGTCGAAATAGCTCAGCGGCAGCCGGTGGATCTTGTCCTCCACCTCGGCGCGCAGCCGTTTGATGGTCCGGTTGATGAGGTCGTTGAGCAGGTAGGCCTGTAGCCAGCCGAACAGCGCGGCGCCCAGATAGAGCGCGAGTACCAGGGTCAGGGTCCGGCCGACGGCGTCGAAATCGATTCCGACGCCGGGGACCACGTCCATCCCCGTCAGCATATCGGCGAAGGTGTTCTGGCCCTGGGCCCGCAGCCCCTCGATGGCCTGGTCCTTGCTGACGCCCGCGGGCAGCTGCCGCCCGACCACCCCGTCGAAGATGAGGTTGGTGGCCTGGCCCAGCAGATACGGCCCGGCGATATTGAGCACCACCGAGATCACGCCCAGAGCGATGATCACGCTCACGAGCATGCGTTCCGGGGCCAAGCGACCGGCCAGCCGCTTGATAGAGGATTTGAACGATTTGGCCTTCACATCAGGGGCGCCGGCCGGCATTCCCGGTCTCATGAGGCCTCCTCCACGCTCAGCTGGGATTCGACGATCTCGCGGTATTCGTCGCAGTCCCGGAGCAGTTGCTCATGGGTTCCGATACCGACCATTTCCCCGTCCTCGACGACCACGATCTGATCCGCGTCCCGGATGGTCGCGATGCGCTGCGCCACGATGATCACCGCGGCGTCGGCCGTCGCGGGCCGCAACGCCTCGCGCAGCCGGGCGTCGGTGGCCACATCGAGGGCGGAGAAGGAATCGTCGAACAGGTAGACGCGCGGTTGCCGCACCAGCGCCCGGGCGATGGCCAGCCGCTGCCGCTGCCCGCCGGAGACGGTGGTACCACCCTGCGCGACCGGGGTTTCCAGGCCCTGCGGCATAGCGCGCACGAAATCGGCGGCCTGGGCGATCTCCAGCGCGTGCCACAGTTGTTCGTCGGTGGCGTCCGGGTCGCCGTAGCGCAGATTGCTGCCGACCGTGCCGGAGAACAGGTAGCCCTTCTGCGGCACCAGCCCGATCCGCGACCGCAGTTCGGCGAGGTCGAGATCGCGCACATCGGTACCACCGACCCGCACCGCTCCCCCGGTGACGTCCATGAGCCGGGGAATCAGGTTCAGCAGTGTGGTCTTGCCCGCGCCGGTGGATCCGACGATCGCGGTCGTCTGCCCCGGCCGCACCCGGAACGTGATGTTGCGCAGCACCGGCTGATCGGCGCCCGGGAAACTGAAGGTCGCGTCGGCCACCTCCACCTGGGCGGGATCGCTCTCGAAGGGCTGCGGCCGCTCCGGCGACCGCACCGACGATTCGGTATCCAGCACCCCCGCGATACGGTCCGCGGACACCGCCGAACGCGGCGCCATCATGGCCAGGAACGAGGCCATCATGACCGCCATCAGGATCTGCATGATGTAGGAGAGCAGCGCGGTCAGCGATCCGATCTGCATCTCCCCGGCGTCGATGGCCTTACCGCCGAACCAGATCACCGCAACGGAAGTGACGTTGCTGATCAGCATGACGGTGGGGAACATCAGCGCCATCAGCCGGCCGACCCGCAGCGAGATATCGGTGAGGTCGTTGTTCGCGACCCCGAACCGCCACGCCTCGAGGGGTTCGCGGACGAAGGCCCGGACCACCCGGATACCGGTGATCTGCTCGCGCAGTACGCGGTTGACCTCGTCGAGCCGGGACTGCATGAGACGGAACGCGGGCACCATCCGGGCGATGATGAACCCCATGCTCAGCGCGAGTGCGGGCACCGCGATCAACAGCAGCCAGGACAGGCCGAAATCCTCGCGCAGCGCCATGATGATGCCGCCGACGCACATGATCGGGGCCATCACCGCCACGGTCGAGGCCATCACGACGAGCAGTTGCACCTGCTGCACATCGTTGGTGTTGCGGGTGATCAGCGAGGGCGCGCCGAATACCCCGACCTCCCGGGCGGAGAACGTGTTCACCCGGTGCAGCAGGGCAGCGCGCAGATCACGGCCCGCACCCATCGCGGCCTGGGCGGCCAGCAGCACCGAACTCGCCGAGGCCACGATCTGGATGCCCGATACCCCGAGCATCCGCAGGCCGGCGGTCCAGATGTAGCCGATATCGCCCTTGGTTATGCCGTCGTCGATCAGATCGGCGTTCAGGCTGGGCAGATAGAGCATGGCGATCACCGAGATCAGCTGCAGCACTACGATTCCGGCGAGCTGTTTACGGTAGGGCCGCAGGAAGTCGCGGAGCAGTCTGATCAACATGATGGACGCACGCTACCGCCGGAGCCCGACGAAGGCCCGAGAATTTCCGTCGCGCCGGACGGGTCGCCGACGGCGGCTCGCGCGCGGGGCTCGCGACGGACCCAGGCGCCGGGATCGGCGGTCAGCGCGGTCACGAATTCCGGCAGGCCGTCCGCGGCGATATCGGCCAGCGTCACGTTCTCCAGCACGGCGCGCAGATTCACGCGTAGCGCGATCCACACCCGCTGCAACGGTTCGGCGGGGCCCGGGTAGCCCACATCCTCCGGCCGCTGACCACGCACCGAGGCCAGCGGCCCCTCGACGGCGCGGATGATATCGGCGATGGAGATCTCGGCGGCCGGGCGGGCGAGCCGGTATCCGCCGTCCGGCCCGCGACGGCTGGTGACCAGGCCGGTGCGGCGCAATTCGGCCAGCACGCCTTCGAGCACTTTGGGTGGTATCCGCTGGGCGTCCGCGATCGATTCCGCTTTCACCGCGGCGGTCTGATCCGCGGCCGTTATCTCGAGCAGGGTCCGCACCGCATGATCCACCCTCGCGGTGATGTGCACGACAAACCTGACCTTTCCGCTGTGCTGTGCGCGGCCCGCGGAGTCTAATCCGCGTCCGGCCGCAGGGCCGCGATCGCCGCGTCCAGCAGCGTCGTCTCCACCACATCATCCCCCGCGTCGGGCGCCACCTCGTTGGAAACCAGCGCGACCGTCAGAATCTCCATGGCCGCGCTCGCGCGCAGCAGCCGGACGGCGGTGGGGTCGGGGCCGGCGAGCCAATCGCGCAGCACCTTGTTGGCGTCGACGACCACCGGGAACTGGTCGGCCACGGCGTTGACGATGGGCACCGCGTTGCGCACCAGCATCTCGCCCGCGTCGCGATGACGGATCATGGCGCGCAGATAGCTGCGCAGGACGGCGCGCCGGCCTTCGGCATCGGGCGCGATTTCCTCCACCTGCTCCGACAGCTCCTTCAGATCGTCGAGGAGCGGATTGATGATCGCGACGAGGAGTTCGAGTTTCGACGGGTAGTGATAGTAGAGCGACGGCTTTGTGATTCCCACCGCATCGGCGATCTCGCGCAGGCTGGTCTCCTCGAAACCCTTGGCCACGAAGAGCCGCACCGCGGCGTCGTGGATGGCCTTCTTGGTGTCGCGACCTGCGGTAACGTGGTCTTCAGATCTCCGATTCGCCATGCTCGGCCCTCTCGTTCTTCCCGGCATCGCGCCCGGCCTGCCACCCGGAAGTCGAGCTTGTACCTCCACTTAACCTCCACGTAGTCTACCTACCGTACGGTAGATACCAGGCGTCCACCGTGTAGGCGGGTCCATCCGACTCCGCGCCCGAGCATGCAGTCTCGCCGCGCAGTCCGGTCCGCGAAAGCGACGTCGGCCGTCAGCTCGTCACAGCACAACGACCAAACCGTCTCGGCCTCGCCTAGGAGAAATCCCTCGTGTCCGTATTCCTGTACAGATGGGGAAAGTTCGCTTTCCGCCGGAAATGGATAGTGCTGCCCGTCTGGGCACTGATACTGGTGGTCCTCGGCGGGGCCGCGTTCAGCCTGGCCAAACCATTCCAGGACAGTTTCGAGATGCCCGGTCTGCCGTCGGAGCGGGCGACCGGAATCCTGGAAGAACATATGCCGCAGATGGCCAAGGCGTTCAGCCTCGACGCCGTAACCGGGCAGTATGTGATCGCGGCGCCGAACGGCACCCTCGCCGACGAGCCCAATATGGCCGCGCTCGACGCCATGGTCGCCCGCCTCAACGACACGCCGATAGTCGACCATGCCGAACCGGTGGTCAACCCGGTCACGGCCACCGAGATGATGCCCGCGAGCCAGGCCGCCGCCAAAGAGCAGGCCGAGGCCGCCGCGACACTCGAACCCGGCCGGGCACCGCCGGCACCGGAGCCCAACTGCCTCGACGGCGCGAACTCCCCCGACTTCAAGGCACTGTGCGGCGGCGCGCCCCTCAATGTGCTGAACGAGCAGCGCCCGCAAACGGTCGCGGTCCTCGACGTCAAATTCTCGATGCCGAGCTTCTCCGATGTGACCGATGAGCATCGCCAGGCCGCCGAAGCCATCGCCCAGCAGGGCCGCAACGCGGGCCTCACCGTGGAACT
>NZ_JBSFRU010000321.1:0-7272 GCF_053589395.1 Nocardia sp. NPDC003345 | reverse complement strand
AATGGGCCGAGGTGCAGCAGTGGGCCGATCTGGAATACGAGCGGTTCCTCGGCGACGCCACCGATGTGGATCGGGTCGCCGACGGAATCGAACGGTTCCGGGAGGAGCGGCAGCGCGCGGCGGCCCGGGAATTCGTCGATCTGGTTCGTACCCGGCTGGTCGAGGAACTCGGAGGTATCGACCCGCTCGGTGACGTCCCCGCGCAGCTCGCCGCCATCGAGACCGCGATCGACCGGGTGGCCGGCGAGGCCGGCGACCGGTTCGCCGACAACGACCCGGAGCTGGTCCGTAACACCGTCGAGCAGGTCCGGGAGATGTTGCTGGGCGTGGTGGACCCGGCCGAGATCGTGCCCGGGGCCGACCCGGACGAGATCGTGCGAGCCGTGGATCCGGACGAGATCGCCGGACAGCTGGCCGGGCATATGCGTGACGACGTACCGCGCTTCACCCGCGCCGAACTCGAACAGATCAGGGACCACCTGATGGTGGACGAGCACTGGGTGCGCGACGCCGACGATCCCGGTGGCGAGATGGTTCGCCGGCCGATGGACCGTCTCGCCGATATCGCCGAGGCCTGGAACCGGTTGCGCGCCGGGGAGCCGTTGCCGGCGGATCTGGTCCTGCTGCAGGACGCGCTGGCCGAAGCCCAGTACCTGGCCGATCATCCGGACGCCACCTGGCAGGCTGCCAACACCTACGCCATCGGTCTCGGACACCACTGGGACGCGCAGCGCCCGCCGCTCACCGACTGGCGAGCCGGACGCCACTACGCGCTGCCACCGCTTCGACCCAATCCGGAGTACCAGCGGCCGGAGCGTCCTGGACCGCAAGAGCCCACGGCGGGCGGGGATCCGCGCGACAGGAAGACTCTGGAGCTCCCGGTTGGTGAACAACAGGGCGACACTCTGGAACTTCCGGTTGGTGAACAACAGGGCGACACTCTGGAACTTCCGGTTGCTGAACAACAGGGCGACACTCTGGAGCTGCCTGCCGGAGACCGACCCGGCGGCACACTCGAATTGCCGGTCGGTGAGCAGCCGGGCGGTACGCCGCGACCGGGAGATCCGGATGGTCGCGACCCCGGCGACTCCGACGGTCAGGACCCGGACGATCCGGTCACCGGAGGCCCGGGGGGCCGGCCACCGTCCCGGCCGCCCGCACCCGCCCAGGGCGATCCGGATCCCCCGCAGGGCAACGGACCGCCACCCCCCGACGATCCGGGCGGGCCGGACGATCCCGGTGAACCGGGAGTTCCGCCCGAGGGTGAGGCCGGCGAACCGGGCCGTCGTGATCCGCTGACCGACCTGGCCGCGTTCCTCCGCGATATGGCCGATTGGCCCGCGCAGCGCGACGCCGAGCCGCCGACCGGCGACCTCGCCGAGCACGCCCGCCGGCTGGCGAAGCTTCTCGGGCTCACGGAGGTCTTCGGTGATCTGCGCGATCCGCCGGCCGCCCTGGCCGAGCTCGCCGAAATCGCCCGTGCCCGCGGGTTCCTGGACGATATCGACAACGGACCCCGTATGCGGTATCCGGACGATTTCGCCGAACTGTCCGCGCGGGAACGCTACGGCGACGAGCGGTATTGGCAGCACGAGGCCGATCCGGAGCTCGCGGCCGAGATGCGGGCGGAACTGCTCCGGGCCGGGCTGCCGGTGGACGATCCCGAGCTGCCTCCGGCTCCGGTACCCGCGGAACCACCGTCCACGCGAGCCGATGGTGGGCCGCCACCCGCGCGATCCGGCGGCGAGCCCACCGCGCGTGTGGAAAGCGTCGCGGAGACCCGTGACCGCTTGGCACGCCGTTTCGGTGTCGATGACGCCGCGCTCGATCCGGACAACCTCGGCACCACGATTTCCGACCATCGCTACCGCCTCGTGCTGCGGGCCGCGGTGGTGGAAGCGCTGGCCGCCGCCCAGGGGCGCCTGGACGCCGCTACCGATGCGGCCGACCGCGCCGCCCAGCAGCGTTCCCGCGACGGGTGGGCCCGGCTCCTGGGTATCGATCCGCACGATCCGGCGGGTGATCCGGCGGCCGTGCCGAATCGGGAGCGGGCGGAGATCGTTCGCGCGGCCGATGATCTCTCCGCCCTCGCCGACGCTGCGGTGGCGGCCCGGCAGCAGCCGGATCCGGGACCGGCGAGCCCGGGGGAGACGCGTCGTTACAACGCGTCGGTCGAGGGACAGCGGGTGCCGGTGCGGCTGGTCGCCGACGGCGCCGACGGCGCCGACGGCTGGCGGGTGGCCGAGGCCGAGCGCGCCGATCCACCGGTGGTAGCGGGCGAGCCCGAGGCCCCGGTACGGCGCAAACCGCTGCTGCGGCGGATCTGGGAATGGCTGCGCGACACCGGTTACACCGGCGACACCCCGAAGTACCCGTCGGGCTCCGGTATCGACAGCGCGGGCCAGTCGCTCCTCGGCGACGAGGCCGGATTGCCGCTGCGCAAGACCGAGGACCCGACGCCCGGTGTGCCGGGTGACGAGTACGAGGTCCTGCAAACCAAATTCAATCCCGCGCGCATCCTCAAAGAGGGCGTCACCCTGTGGAAGAAACGGGAGCTGCTGCCTTTCCTGCGGCGGTTCACCTCCCGGGTGTCGGATCCGAGCACCGATCCCGTGCCGCTGCTCGACGAGGGCGGCGCGGAGTACCGGTACTGGCTCGACGAGGCCGATCCCGATCTGGTGCGGCAGGAGCTGGGCGTCGATCTGGACGACCTGAAGGCACAGGCGCGGGCGGAGAATCCGGCGCTTCCGGCGGCGCCGGAAACCGCTGATCCCACCGCGCTGCCGCCGGCCGGACCGCCGGGGGAGGTGGTTCCCCGGAGCGGGGGTGAGATCGCCTCGTGGATGGATGAATTGGCGGCCACGGCGGCACTACGCGACGAACAGGCGGCGGCGCTGGCAGCGGCGGCGCGCGAATTCGGGATCGATCCGGGCGAGCCGACTCCGGAGAACGTGCGGCGGGTGCGCGAACTGATCGAATATCAGCAGGCCCGCAGAATCGGTGCCCTCACCGGCCTCGCCGACGCGGCCCGGCGCTACAACGCCGAACACGCCGATATCCCCTACGGCGATCAGGCGACCTTCTTCGACGCCAACCCGCTGGCCCGCTTCCTGCGCGAAGTGGTGGCCACCTATCGCGAGCCGCACCGGGCTCCGGAGTGGCTGCCCGAGGTCCTGCGGCGCGCCTGGCCGGGGCCGGCCGATCTGCTCGGCTGGGAAGGCGTCAACAACGGCGGTGAGCCCACCCGGGAATGGGGCGATCTCTACGACAGCGACCAGCCGGGCCGCGACGACGGCCGCCGCGTATACCTGGAACGAGCATTGCGCCGCGATCAGATTCGCGACGAACGGTCGGTCTGGGCCCAGATCCTGGGCGATATCGACCTGGCCGCCCTGGCCGCCGACCGGCTCGCCGATACGCTCGCCGACCAGTTGTTCCGGATCCAGGAGGGCGCCCAGCGCGTCGAGGACTTCGGTCGCCGGGCCGACGAATTCCTGCGGCACGAGGCCGAGGTCGATGAACTGGCAGGCCTGATCGGCGATATGGCCGCCCAGGAATGGGTTTTCGGGCAGGACGGGGTCATGTTCGGCGACCCGCCGGGTATCGGCCTGCTGCCCGCCGACCGCCCCGGCGGGCCGATGCGCCTGGTGGTGATCGACGGCCGTCTGGAACACGACCGGGTGCTGGCCGACGCGCTCGCCCGGTTCCCCGATCTCGCAGCCGCCGTGAACGACGGCACCCTCGAGGTGCGGTACAAGCTCACCCAGGTGCTTCCGGGACAACAGCTACCGGAAGGGGGATACGGGCCCGAGCGGATCACTGTGGCGGATGCGGGCGCTCCCCGCGTCCGGCATATCACCGCCGACGTCGACGGTCGGCATCTCGAGATGACCCTGATCGACGACGGTGACGGCTGGCGCGCGGTGCCGGACGACCCGGTCGAACCCGAGCCCGGTCCCGGACAGCTCACCCGTGCCGATATCGACGCCGCCATCGGCGAGCTGCGGGAGCGACTCGGAATCGCCGACGAGGATCTGGCCGATCCCCGCCACCTCGCCGCGGAACTGGCGGCACTGCGCGACCAGAACGAACTCCGGGCCGCGCAACTCGAGGCGATCATGGATCACGCGCGCACCGCCTGGGATATCGACACCTATCACGCCGTCACCCGGGCGCGGGAGGTCTTGGCGCATCGTCTCGATCCCACGGATACGGTTCCGTTCACCGCGGCGGAGGCGCCCCGGGTGATCGCCGATCCCGCCACCCCCGGTGCGCGGCGGATCCAGCAGATCGCCGGGATGATCTCCTACGCCCGGGAACTGGCGGCGCTGGACCGCGGCGCGGTGGATGCCGCCACCACGCGGCTGGTGCGCCGCCTGAACGTGCTGGACAGCACGGTCGAGGTGACCGATGCCGCGGGTATCGACGAGGCCGTCCGGTCGCTGGTGCACCGCCCGCACGCCCGGGCAGCCCTGGCCGGTGCCCTGACCGATTTCCTGACCGCACTCGGCCGGGTGGATATCTTCGATCCCGGCACACACGGCGATCGTGCCGTGGACCCACGGGTGGGTCGTGCGGAGATCCCGGTGCACGAGAAGGCGGTCCGGCATCTGGTCGGTTTGATCGAGGATCTGCGCCACCTCGCCGACGCACCGCACCGCATGGGCCTGCTGGAGGCCGACTCCGATCTGCTGCCGGCCACCGAACTCGGTATCGGACACGATTTCGCGCGCACCGTCGGTGTCGACGTACCGCCCGCCGACCTCGCCCGCTGGGATGACGTCCTGGACCGGCATCGCCGCGGCGAGATCGGCGACGATGATCCCGAATTGGCCCGGGTGCGCGCGGAACTGCAGCGCTGGAACGAGGTCTACGAGAAGTACCGCGACGGCCGGCTGGACCGCCACGAACGCCTGACTCCCGCCGAACTGGCACAGGTGCAGGCCGAATTGCGCGGTGAGGTCCGGCAACGGGCCGACGATATCGCGAGGCTGGCCGAACTCGTCGATCACGCCGCCCGCCTCGACGAACCCCGGATCCGCGCGGAACTGGAGCGCCGGCACGAGCGGGCAGTCGCGGAGGCGGAGCGTGCCCGAGCGGTGCTACCGCCGCCGCATCGGGATCTCCCGGTGGCCGACGAGGACCTGGCCTCACACGAGGCACTGGATCGGCGCCTCGAGGAACTGCGGGGCGCGACGATGCGGGTGGACGAACAACAAGAGCGCCTGCGGCGTATCGACGAATTCGAGGCCGCCGCCCGCCGGTTGGTCGATGCCGAAGCCGAGGTGGACCGAATCGAAGCCGAACTCGAACAGGGTGCCGGCGGCGACCGGGAACGCCCACCCGGCGAACGGAGCCTTCCGCCCGGTGACCGCAGCACCCCATCCGGCGACCGGCCCGGACCGGAACGGGACGCGGATCCCGCGACCGAACGTCCCGAGGGCGGGCCCGACGGTCACGACCGGCCCGATCCCGAGCCGCCCGCGGGCCGGCGCCGGGACCCGGATCCCGCGGGCGACCAACCCACAGAAGGTGAACCACCCGCAGGTGACCTCACTCGCTCGGCCGGAACCGATCCCGCCGATCCCGTCCGGCGCGCTCCGGTTGCGGAACCCGCCGGACCATCCGGTGATAGCCCGGACCGTGGCGATGCCGGCCACGGAGACGGCCCGAACACGGCCGGGGGCCGTAACGGCCGCGACGACTCCGGACGCGGCCGGCGCGCCGGCGGCGACCCGACGCCCCCGGCCGGGGACGGTTCTGCGCCGGCCGGACGAAAGGTGATGCCCCGCGGCTCCTCGCTACGGTCACACATCCCACACCGGCCGCACCCGTGGGACCCGGACTTTCCGGCGCGTTTCGAGAACGACCGCGAGCCCTGGCCGGTGCCGCTGCCCGATATACCCGAGCAGCCGGATCCGCCGAGTCCCCCGGATCCGCCGAGTCCCCCGGATCCGCCGAGTCCCCCGGAACCGCCGAGTCCTCCGGAACAGCCCTGCCCCCCGGAACAGCCGGAACCCCCGAGTCCGCCGGCGCCGCCGGTGCCGGAACCACCGAGTCCCCCGGTGCCGCCTGTGCCGGAACCGCCGGGTCTGCCGAGTCCGCCGGTGCCGGAACCACCGGTGCCGCCGAGTCCACCGGTGCCGAGTCCGCCGGTACCCCCGAAGCCGCCGGGTCTGCCGGTGCCCCCGGTACCGGAACCGCCGGTGCCGCCGAGTCCGCCGGTTCCGCCGGTGCCGGAACCACCGGAGCCGCCCACGTCACCACCTCCAGGCCAACCGACCCCGCCGGAGTGGCCGGTACCCCCCGGCGGGCCACCGCCGGGCCGGCCTCCCGTGCCCGGTGCTCCGCCGGACTCGCCGTGGCCCCGGCCGCCCGCGCCCCCGCACCCGGGAGTGCCCGATTTTCCCGGGCCACCTCGGGTGCCGGGCTCGCCCGCCCCCGGGTATCCACAACCGGAGCCGCCGCTGGATCCTTACCCCAGCGCACCGGATCGGCCAAGACGACCGGTACCCACGCAGCCCCCCGACCTTCCGGGTTTCCCGCCGGACCGCGATCCGGGCATTCCCGGTGGCTCCGGTCCGGGCGGGACCGGTGAACCGAACCCGCCCGGAGGCGCGATGCCGCCGATGATGCCGCCACCCGTCGGTGGTATGCCGCCGGGTGGGTCGCCGGACGGCCGCCGCCCGTATCGTGGCGGTCCGCTGGCGCGTCCTGCCGTACCCCGCGGAGACGACGGGGACGGCACCGGGCCGCCTCTTGTCGTGCGCCCGTTCGCCGGTTTCGGAGTGCCTTCGGAGTTCAACCCGGAAACCGGTGCCCTACAGGCCGCGCCGGCGAATCCGGGCCCGGTCGGCGGTTTCTACGGTGAGATCGCCGGCCTGCCGGTGGTGCTCTACCGACGCGACGGCAGCCTGACCTTGCGGATCGGTACCCAGACCATCGACCTGGAACAGCCGGTTATCGTCGAGTTGGACACCGTCGCCTTCCGGACCACTCGGTTCGCCCTGGTCCAGGGCGGGCACCGGCTGGGTGAACTGACCTATCGTTCCCTTCCGGAGGAACTCGACTTCGGCGCGTATCTGCGGGATGTGCTCGCCGACCCGGACCGGCGCGCGCGGGTATTCGCCGAATGACGAGCACCCGCCGGCGCGAGGACGCGCAGAAGACCGAGGAGGAGTAGTCATGCGTATCGGATTTCCGACCGACGACGAGCTGCGGGAGAACTTCGCCGAAATGCTCGAATCGGTCCGCAACGGTGGTGGCCTGCGC
>NZ_JBSFRU010000320.1:0-7435 GCF_053589395.1 Nocardia sp. NPDC003345 | reverse complement strand
GGTGGAGCGTATGTACGCGGGCGGGCGCCTGCGCGGACTTCGGGAGCAGCGCGGACTCTCACAATCGGGCCTGGCCAAGACGCTGGGGCTATCGGTCAGCTATGTCAATCAGCTCGAGCACGACCAGCGCCCGCTGACCGTACCGGTCCTACTCCGCCTCAACAGCGCCTTCGATCTGGATGTGGGCTTCTTCGCCCCCGATACCGACGCGCGGCTGATCTCGGATCTCCAAGAGGTCTTTGCCGAGGATCCCGACGGCGCCGCGTTATCGGTCGCCGAACTGGACGATCTCGTCTCCCGGGTGCCCGCCGCGGCTCGCGCGCTGGTCGGATTGCATCGGCGCCTGCACAACACGACCCAGCAGCTGGAGCGTTTCGCCGCCGGGGTCGACACCCCCGCTCCGGATACCGGCACCGCGATGCCGTACGAGGATGTCCGGGACTTCTTCTACGACCGCCGCAACCACATCCCGGAACTGGACACCGCGGCCGAAGAGCTGTTCCAGCGCAACGAACTCGGCCTCGGCGGTCTCGACCTGCAACTCGCCCGCCTGCTGCGCGAACGGCACGATATCGCGGTACGCATCCGCACCGACGACCCGGATCGTCCCGGCCCCAAACGGATCTATGATTCCGCTGATCGCATCCTCACTGTCGCCCGCCGGCTCTCCCCCGGCCAGCGCGCCTTCCAGCTCGCCACTCAGCTGGCCTTTCTCACGCAGAACGACGTACTCGACGACCTCGTCGCGGGCGCCGAAGCCGTGCCTGCCGAATCCCGGGGTCTGCTACGCATCGGATTGGCCAACTATTTCGCCGGGGCGCTGATACTGCCCTACCGGCAGTTCCATTCCGCCGCCGAGGAACTGCACTACGACATCGAACTACTCGCCGCGAAATTCGAGGTCGGCTTCGAAACCGTCTGCCACCGCCTGTCCACCCTGCAGCGCCGCGGCCGGCGGGGGGTGCCGTTCTTCTTCGTCCGGACCGACCGGGCGGGCAATATCTCGAAACGGCAGTCCGCCACCGCGTTCCACTTCTCCCGGGTCGGCGGCAGCTGCCCGCTGTGGGTGGTGCACGACGCGTTCGCGACCCCGGGCCGGATCCGCACCCAGATCGCCGAAATGCCCGACGGTCGCCGCTATCTCTGGCTGGCCCGGACCACCGACGAGAACACTCCGGGATATTTCGCGCCGACCCGCGAGTTCGCGGTCGGGCTCGGCTGCGATATCGCCTACGCCGACCGCCTCGTCTATTCGCACAGCCTTCCGCTCGCCGACCGGGCCGCGGCGGTTCCGATCGGCGTCGGCTGCAAGGTCTGCGAACGCACGGACTGCGCCCAGCGCGCCTTTCCGCAACTGGGCAGGCCCATCCGGGTCGACCAGAACCGCTCGGCACTCACGCCGTACACCCCCGCGGAACGCTCCACACGAAGTACCCGGGCCACCGGCTGACACCCGGGGCGCGGCGGCAGCGCCCATACCGGGCGGACGGGTGCAGTAGCCGGATCCCGGAGATCCGGCCCGGCGACGGCGGCACTCAGTCCGCGCGCGGCATCTGCAATCTCGTCTCGTAGGCGACCTCGTAGCTTTCGAGTTCCCGGCGGACCAGCTTGCCGGTGGCGTTGCGGGGCAGCTCGTCGATGAAGACCACATCGCGCGGAACCTTGTGCCGCGCCAGGTTGGCCCGCACGTACCGTTTGATCTCTTCCTCGTCGAGGACGGCGTCCCGGGCCGGGACGACGAAGGCACGCAACCGGGTGCCGAAATCACGATCCTGTACGCCGATCACCGCCGCTTCGAGAATATCGGCGCGGCCCGCGAGCAGGTTCTCCACTTCCAGCGGGAATACGTTCTCGCCGCCGGAGATGATCATATCGTCGTCGCGGCCGTCGATGAACAGCCGTCCGGCGGTGTCGAAATGGCCGACATCCCCGCTCGACAGCATCCCGTCGACGATCTCCTTGTTCCGCCCGTCGGTGTAGCCGCCGAAACTCAGGCCGCTGGAGACGAAGATCGTGCCCACCACGCCGGGCGTAGTGACCTTCCGGCGCTGCTCGTCGTAGATCGCGACCCGGCAGCCGACCGGCGGACGCCCCACGGTACCGGGCGCGACCCGCATATCCTCCGGCGTCGCGACCGCGGCCACGGCGACCTCCGTGGAGGCGTAGAGGTTGTAGAGCACATCACCGAAAGCTCCGGCGGTGCGCTGCGCGAGGTCCGGCGAGACCGGGGAGCCGGCGGAGAAGATCACCTGCAGCGACGAGGTGTCGTACTGCGCGAGGACCTCGGGCCCGAGGTCGACGATGCGCTGCAGCATGGTCGGCACCAGGACCAGGCTGGTGGCCCGATGCTCGGCTACCGCGGCGAGGGTTTCGCGGGGGTCGAACCGGCGCCGGCGCAGTACGACCTTGTTGCCCAGGGCCCAGCCCAGCGTGAACTGTGACAGGCCGGTGCCGTGGAAGATCGGCGCGGCCATCACCATGGTGCCGTCGCGGGGTATCGGCACCCGGTCCAGGAACTGCGCCGATTGCAGTGGCGAGACCTTGTCGCGGGGAGCGCCCTTGGGCGTTCCGGTGGTACCGCTGGTCAGGATCACGGTGCCCCCGGCGCGACGCGGGGCCGGCAGCGCGTCGTCGGAGTTGTAGGCGATCAGCGCGTCCATCGTCACCGCCTCGGGGTCCAGGGGGTGCACGGCGTCGGTCCAGGTGTAGATCCGGGGCGTCGACGCGGGGATCCCGTCGAGGATGGCGGTGAACTCGATATCGGCGAGAACGGCGCCGACGCCCTCGCGCCGGGCGACATCGGCCAGTTGCGGTTTCGCGAAGCCGGTGTTCATCAACACCACCCGGGCGCCCAGTTTGCCCGCAGCCAGCAGGGTCAGCACCAGCCCACGGTGATCACGGCACAGCGCCGCCACCACCGTGCCCGGGCCGATACCGGCCGAGCGCAGACCGCGGGCGAAGGCGTTGGCTTGCCGATCGAGCTGATCGAAGGTCAGCGTGCCGCGTTCGTCGACCAGCGCCGCCGCGTGCCGCCCGCGCCGTACCGCGTGGGCGAGCACGGTGGCGAACGGGCCGTACACCCGCGCGTTGCGTGCGGTGCGGACCATTTCGTCGGGGCGTTTGGGATCGAACATGCCGCGCCGGCGCAGAACGGCGGCCGCGGCCACCGCGTCGGTGAGCGGCCGCAGCGACGCTCGTGGTGCGGGCAATTTCATCGGCACAGGGCAACCTCCGGGCATTCGACGGCATCCGCCTCCCGCAGGCCTTCCGGCGCGATGCGGGGCGGCCAGATGCCGTGCAGTTGTGTGAATCCTCAATCACTTAACACATCGACTACGCATGTGAACGATGAGTTATAGATTGGAATCCTACATAGCTTGTGAGAGACTTGTAGAGAAATCCTCTCGATCACGCATGGAGGTGTGATGTCAGGTTCGGCGTCAGCGAAGTCGCACGAACGGCAACCCGATCCGGTGGAGCGCCGCAAGCATCTGGCCGGTCCCGGCGCCCTGCTCGGCGGACCGGCGAACGTGATCATGCAGCTGAGCCTGGCGCCGGTCGGCCGCGGCGTGGTCGAGAGCACGGTCGACAGCGGGCGTTTCGATCTGCATCCGCGCAAACGCGGCCGCACGACGCTGACCTACCTCGCCGTCGCGATGATGGGAACCGACGAGGAACGCGAGGCCTACCGCGCCGCCACCAACACCTCGCACCGGCATGTGCGTTCGGGCCCGGACAGCCCCGTGAAGTACAACGCCTTCGACCCGGAACTGCAGCGGTGGGTCGCCGCCTGCATCTATCTCGGTGTCGTGGACTCGCTGACCTACCTGTTCGGCCCGCTGAGCGAGGCGGACGCCGACGAGCTGTACCGCGAATCGGCCCGGTTCGGCACCACATTGCAGATGCGTCCGGAGATGTGGCCGGCCGATCGCGCGGCGTTCGCCGAATACTGGGACGCGGCCAGTGCGGAGATCTCGCTCGACGCCGAGGTGAAGGCCTACCTCCTCGGCCAGGTCGTCGACCTGGGCCCCTACAACCGGGTCGAACAGCTGCTGTTCCGCCGGGTGAACAGGTTCTTCACCACCGGTTTCCTGCCGCAGCGCTTCCGTGACGAATTGGGACTGGCGTGGGGGCCGCGCCGGCAGCGGGCCTTCGAGCTGATCATGCGGGCCATCGGAACGGTGACCGCGGCCGGGCCCGAGAGCTGGCGGCTGTACCCGTTGAACAAGCATCTCGAGGATATGCGGAGACGACGAGCCCTCGGCAAACCCCTCGTCTGAGCGAGCCCGGAGCGGTCAGCCCTGGCCGGTCCCGGGTTGTGCTCGTAGCGCGGCCAGCGCCAGGCGCGCGTAGCGGCGCCAGATATCGGGGTCCCGGATGCCGAGATCGATCAGCGCCCGGGACACCCCGGACACCAGCACCTGGACATCCATACCGGTGGCGTCCGCGCGCACACTGCCCTGCGCGCGGCCGAACGCCAGGATCTGTTCCAGTTGCCGTTCGAGACGCTCGTCGCCGAGCCCTTCGACACCGCTGAGGACCTCGATCATCAGCCGGTCCTGGGCCAGCCGGGCGGCGATCCGCTCCAGCAGGGCCTCGAGCGCGTGATAGGCGTCGGTGCGCGCCCGGACCACGGCGGCGGTCGTCAGTTCGTGGAACCACTCGATATGGGTCCGGGCGAGTGCGCGGACCAGGTCGGACTTGGTCGGGTAGCTGCGGTAGACCGTCGCCTTGCCGACTCCGGCGCGGGCGGCGACCTGCGGGATGGTGGCCCCGATTCCGTATTCGGTGAACACCTCGATCGCGGCGGCGAGGACCCGCTCGTGGTTGTGGCGGGCATCCGCGCGCCGACCGGCCCAGCTCGGCTCGTCACCCACCGGCGCTTCTGATTTCGCTGTCGACCTCGATGTCGCCATACCGGTCATCCTCGCGCGTCGGCTGCCACGAAATACCCGGCTTCGCAGTGAGATCCACGTCTCACAGTGGGGGTCGGGGTGAGTTCCTCCACATCTGCCTCCTTGAAGTGGACCCTTGAGTCCGCTTGCTCCTACCCTGAACTATAACCGGACCATATGGTCCACATAGTCGCTTGGAGGACAGCGCATGGCGTGGCAGTTGTTCCGGCTCGGCCGCTGGTCGTTCCTGCACCGCAAGGCGGTGGCGGCCTTCTGGGTGGTGCTGCTCGCCGTGCTGGCGGTCGGCGCGGCGACCCTGTCGGGGAAGACCAGCGATAAATTCGAACTCCCCGGCATCGAATCCACGCAGGCCTTCGAACTCATCGAACAGCGCAGCCCGCAGGCCGCTCCCGACGGCGCCACCGCGCGGGTGGTGTTCGAGGCACCCGAGGGCCGCTCGCTCGCCGAACCCGATTACCACGCGGCGGTCACCACCGCGCTACAGGGTCTGACCACCGAGAACGTGCAATCGGTGGCGGACCCGTTCGCCGGCGGCACCCTCTCCGAGGACGGCCGGGTCGGCTACGCCGCGGTGACCTACAACAAGACCGCCACCGAACTCCCCGAATCCGACCGCACCGCGCTCGAGGCGGCCGGGCACGGCGCCGAACGGACCGGCCTGCACGTCGCCATCGGCGGTGACGCACTGAACGAAGTCGAGATGCCGCTCGCCGAGGTGGTCGGTATCGCCGTTGCGCTGGTGGTCCTGGCCATCACCTTCGGCTCGCTGGTGGCCGCGGGGATGCCCTTGCTGACCGCCCTGGTCGGAGTCGGCATCGGCATGCTCGCCATCACCACCCTGACCGGTTTCGTCGAACTCGGTTCGACCACCCCGGCGCTGGGCACCATGCTCGGCCTCGCGGTCGGTATCGACTACGCGCTGTTCATCATGTCCCGGTATCAGAGCGAGGTGCGCGCGGGCCGGTCACTGGAGGAAGCGGCCGGACGCGCGGTCGGCACGGCCGGTTCCGCGGTGGTCTTCGCGGGCCTGACCGTGATCATCGCGCTGGTCGGCCTGGCGGTGTGCAATATCGGGTTCCTGACCCAGATGGGCCTGGCCGGCGCGTTCACCGTCGCCATCGCGGTACTCATCTCCCTCACCCTGCTGCCCGCGATCCTCGGCTTCGCCGGCGACAAGGTCATGAAGGGCCGCCCCCGCTACATGTCCGACACCGATCCCGGCTTCCGGACCCACGGCCGCCGCTGGGTGGAGGCCCTCGCCCGGCACAAATGGCCCGCCCTCGCCGCGGGTATCGCCATCGCCGCGGTGGCCGCAGTACCGGTGACCTCCATGCAGCTCGCGCTGCCCGACGATTCCAGCAAGCCGGTCGGCAGCGACGCCCGCACCGCCTACGACCTGATCTCCACCAACTTCGGAGCGGGCGCGAACGGCCCCCTCGTGGTGGTAGTCGATACGGCCGCCGCCCCCGACCCCGCCGCCGCGGTGCAGACCGCCACCGACGATCTGCAGACCCTCGCCGGGCGGGCGGGATCCGGTATCGCCACCGTCGTACCGGCGGTCACCGGCACCGGCCCGCAGGCCCGGCAGATGTTCGAGCAGCAGCTCGCGACGGTCCGGTTCGCGACCATCACCGTGATCCCCACCTCCGGGCCGTCGGAGCAGGCCACCAAGGATCTGGTCGACGAGATCCGTGCCACCGTGGCCGATCTCCCGTCCGAAACGGGCGCCCGCGCACTGGTGACGGGCCAGACCGCGGTCGGGGTCGATATCGCCAACAAGCTGAGCCAGGTGTTCCCGATCTACCTGGCCGTGGTGGCGGGGCTGGCGATCTTCCTGCTGATCGCGGTGTTCCGCTCGCTGTGGGTGCCGATCAAGGCGGCGCTGGGCTTCCTGCTCTCGGTCGGTGTCTCGCTCGGCGCGACGGTCGCGGTGTTCCAGTGGGGCTGGCTCAACCAGCTCATCGGACTCGATTCGACCAGCCCCGTGCTGTTCATCCTGCCGATCCTGCTGACCGGCATCCTGTTCGGGCTGGCCATGGACTACGAGGTGTTCCTCGTCAGCCGGATGCGCGAGGCCTATGTGCACGGGGCGCCCGCGCGCCGGGCCGTGATCGACGGGTTCGCCCACAGCGCCCGCGTCGTGGTCGCCGCCGCCATCATCATGGTGGGTGTTTTCGCCGGCTTCGCGCTCACCGACGATGTCATCCTCAAGACCATCGGCTTCGCGCTCGCGGTCGGTGTGCTGGCCGACGCTTTCCTGGTCCGGATGCTCATCGTGCCCGCGTTCATGCTGATCGTGGGTGAACGGATCTGGTGGCTGCCGAAATGGCTGTCGCCGCTGGTACCGGCGCTCGATATCGAAGGCGAGAAGCTCGCCGAACGTCTCGATGCCGAACCCGCCCGAGCAGAGGACGATCGCGTCCTCGCCGCCCGCTGATACAGCGGTCCTCGGAATCCCGGTGCGGCGGGCCGCGGTATATGCCGCGGCCCGCCCCGCGCCGCGCACCGCCGGCCGGGCT
>NZ_JBSFRU010000319.1:0-7458 GCF_053589395.1 Nocardia sp. NPDC003345 | reverse complement strand
ACACGGTGGGCCGGGTCGCCGAGGCGGTCACCATGTACGAGCGCAATCTCGCCGACTCCGAGCGGGTCCTCGGCAGTGAGCACCCTCAAACAGTCGTCTTTCGTGACAACCTCGCGCGGGCACGGAGATTCGATGCCGAAAGCTGAGGTTCCGGTAGTTACCGCCGAAAAGACAACGGATATGGGGCCTGGCCCAGATAACGGGGCCGCCTCGCGCACGGATGGAGCGCTATATCCGCAGGTCGGCAGATGCACTACCCGGGTTATCGGGCTGTTATCCCGGGTCCGCCTCAGCTATGCCCGCAGCCTCTGACCAGGGGGTGTGTCCATATCCGCCCGATCTTCGGCGGTTACTACCGGGGACCCACAGCGCGGAACCGGCGAGCCGACGCTCCGAGCAGGTCGAACGCCCCCTCCATCCAGCGGAGAGGGCGTTCAACGGGTCAGGGGAGGGCTGGGGCAGTCCGTTAGAAAGGCGATGGTTCGTCGGGGTTGCCCCACTGGTCATCCGTTTCGCCGTCCCCGGTACGTGGCGAGTCGGCGTCGTGCCCGAGAGCGCGAGAGAGCTGCAGCCATCGGTTGTCCCACTCGTCGAGCAGCCGATCGCATTCCCCACCGTCGTCGACCAGCGAGTCGACGAAGCACAGGACTGTGCGCACGGTGGGCAGCCCGTGGCGGGGGTTTACCGCGTTGGCCAGGCTGGTCTTGCTGACCGGGTAGATGCCTCGGCGCAGCGCGATCTCGTGCATCTCCCGGTAGGACCGCGGATACAGTTGCTTGAGCGCCAGCAGGTCCGCGCAGAAGGCGGCGATCGAATCGGTGCCGGCGTCCTCCACCAGTTCGGCCGCCGTCTCGGCGTTCGTGTCGCCGGGCACCTCCGTGGGCAGGTCAGGGGTGGAGGAGCGTGAAAGGCGGTTGAGCAGATCCAGCGCCTTGGAATGCCCAGCCACGCCGGCTGTGGTTTCGCTCTGATGCTCGGTGCGCCACGGGGTGAAGAGACGGATCACTTCGTCGCGCTGTTCGGTGATGACACGGGACATCGTTATCTGCGCGATCAGTTTGTCGAGCAGGAGCAGCAGCACCGTGAACACCAGGAACCCGATGACCAGTGTGGAGTTCGTCGAGTAGTCGAAGACGATGTCGAGCCATATCCCGATCCCGATCGCGGCCAGGGTCACCAGGATCGGCAGGGCGGGAAACTGTTTGCTCAGCAGATAGACCGCTACCCAGTCGATGTGCTGTAGCCACCAGATGACCAGGAGGACGACCGTCAGGCCGAACGCGAGACCGACCAGCGTCCCGCGGGTGAGGCATTCGTCGTAGGAGAGTTCGTAGTAGCGGGTGAGCTCCCACGTCCAGGTGACCTGCTCGCCGATGGCCAAGCCGCCGAAGACACCGGCTACCAAGCCGAAGGCGGTCCGGCCCGAGAGCAACCGGGTCATCTTCACCCGCAACGATCCGCCGGCCTTTCTCCGGCGCGCGAGACGCACACCGTAGTAGGCGCCACCTCCGATGAGAGCCGCGCCGTAGGCGGGCAGGGCGGTGGTGAAGAGCCGATATCCGAAATCCAAGGTTGTCAGTATCGGCAGGCACAGGGTCACCACGGTGACCACCGCGTAGGTGAGCGTGTTGACGTATCCCCGCATCCGGGCAGCGCGGGCAGCGCGGATCGTTTCCGGGTCGGGTTCGGGCACCGCCGGCTTGTGGCTGAGCACGTTGAAGACGATGTTGCCCCCCACGTTGCCGGAGATGTGCACGCCGCTGTTCGCCGGATGGCCGGAGGGCAGCAGATGTTCTGCCGAGTCCCGGGCCCCGGGATGTTCCGGCGCCACCAGTTCGGCGTCGATGACCTCGGCACCGACGAAGAGGTCCTCGGGACGCTGAGCGGCGGTGCCGGTGCCGTTGAGCGTGTGCCAGATGGTGACGGCCTGCTTGATACGCCGGGAAGGTACCCGGCATGCCTGCAGGAACCGCACGACCGAGGTGACGTCGCGCGGGAAGGTGGTGTTGTCCTCCTGCAAATACCGGTACACCGTCGATCGCGGCAAACCCGACTTGGCGACGATCTGCCCGCCGGACAGCCCGGATTCGGCCGCCGCGCGGCGCAGGACGACCTTGACGTAGTCGGATTTGCGGGTGACCACCAGATCGCCGGTGTCGAGCTCGGCGCCGGGCGCGTTGAGCGCCAGTTCGCGGCCGAGGGCATTGGCGCGGTCCGGGATGGGTGCGCTCATGGTCCTCACCACCAGTTCACGTTTGCGCGGTCCGGGTGGATGAGGACGCTCAGCAGTGCCCGTATGGCGTAGAACGGTTTGCCGCCGGTGGCCTTCATGAAGAAGGCCAGCGACACCGCGCCGACGGCGAGGAGCACCGTCAAAGTCACCCACACCGCGGCCTGCGGCTCCAGAGCGTGACACAGCAGCATCACGGCGATGAAGATCAGACACATCGCCGACAGCCCGAGTACCAGGCCGAGCACGAGGATCACCAGCCACTTGTTCGGCAGGAACTCCACCGGCGCCCGCAGTGCCTGATCAGGCGGTCGGTGCGGGCCGTACACGGCCGGCTGTGCCTCGCCCGGCTCCGCGGCGTTCGCGGTGCCGGTGGCCCGAGCGGCCGCCGCGTCGCCGGACCGCGCTACCGCGGCGCCGGGCCGTGTCGCGGGCGACGTGCGCTTCGGCGGCGCGCTGCCGACGGTCTTCTGCTTCTTCTTGCCCGATTGTCTCGTCTTGCCGGGCACCTTGTTCACCGGCTGGGCCGGATCGGGGGTGACCTCGACAGGTATGTATTCCACCAGGAACTCCTTACGCAGAGATGTAGATCGCGCGACGGGAGCCCGCGGGGGCGAACACCCCGATATCCCTGATATGGGTAACGAGGGCTCCGAACGCGTGTGAGATGTGGCGAGCTTCCGTTTCCGGAATGTGTAGGGGTGGGCCGATATCCGCGGAGTGCAAATCCGAAGACCATCGCTTCGCAGCGGACGCCGCGAGTACCGAACATCCTTACACGGTCTGGAGTCGCCGGCCAAGCCGGGCCCCCTGTAAACCCGCTGGTGACAGCGGTTTTCATTGTGAGCCGCAGTACCACTTATCTGGCAGGGCCGGATTCGGGCGACTCGCCCGAATCCCATTGTCCAAATCCGGGAAATCGCCGCCGTCCCATTGGGAACGGACACCGGCCCATTTGTCCCACTCAGCAGTTGGACAGATTTTTGTCACATGCGCCCACCAGGGGTGATGTGTCCCGTGACTCGAATGGTTGTGAGACGGACGTCCAGCGTGGTTAAGTTCTCGACTGCAGCGATTGTCCGACCGACTCGGCCCGGACCGCTGCTTCCCCAGACTCACGCAGTGAGATGTGGCGAGCGTAGGGGTGACTGGTGCGGCTTCTGGTGCAAACAGGAGCCCACCCACCAGATTTGCGTCCTATCCGGGTCGAGACCCGGGTATAACGGCGAAAGCAAGAGCACGGCGCTTACCGGGCCCGGCCTGGTTCTGCGGCTCGCGCCGGGAAGGCAACCGGCCCACGGTGTCGGGTAGGCGCCCGGCCGCCAACAGCCTGCACCGAATAGCGACCGTGATCGCAGTCTCCACATAGAGGTCCCGACGGGGGCCGTCATCGATGAAAACGATGCACTCCTGGACACTCAGGGCGCAGATCATTGCTGGTCAACGATCTTTAGCGGCAGATAGCCGTCCAAGAACGCCAGTTCTTGAACACCGTGCGGCGCGGCTTCAGGCGAGAGGTTGGTCGAGAAGTCGATCTGGCGCCGCGCGGTGGACAGGGTGGTGACCACGCAGGTGCCGACGGGGCCGGTACGGCCGACAGTTCAGGATGGACTCGCCGTACGCAAGGCAGGAGGATTGTTCCGTGGGCGAGTTGGTCGAGCGAGTCGACGAGCGTGATCAGGTGCTGGGTGTGGTGGACCGGTCCGCGGCTATCCGGGCGCACTGGCTGCATCGCGTCGCCACGATCGTGTGCCGGGATAGGGCGAACAGGATCCTGCTACACCGACGGCCGGAAACCGACGCGCTGTTTCCAGGTCACTACAACTGGCTGATCGGCGGCGCCGTGGCAGTCGGCGAGTCCTATGAACAAGCTGCCGCCCGCGAGTTGTCCGAGGAGCTCAGGGTCACCGACCGGCCACGGTTTCTGTTCAAATTCCTGTGCCAGGGCGCGATCGCGCCCTACTGGCTGGGACTCCACGACATCGTCATCGACAGCGGCATCACCCCGGACCCTTCCGAGATCGCATGGCATGACTGGGTACCGGAGACACGGCTGCCCGATCTGATCCGTCGGCATCGGTTCGTGCCCGACAGCATCGAAGCGCTCAGCTTGTACACAAGCCGAGGTCCGATCCCGCCTGTCCACTCATGAGCCCTTGCCGCTGAATCGTGTCCATAAACCGATGCATTCTTGGACATTAGGTGTCGCGATCATCGCTGTTCAGCGATGTTTGCCGCATACACATTGACCGAGAACATTCTTTTTCTGAACAGTGTGAAGCTGGGCGGCGCCGGGTCGCCGGTGTATCGTATGGACACTTGTCCATACACTTGTTTGGTTTGGGGCACCGATATGCCGCGTTTCGATCCACACCCCGCCCGCCGGCCCACGATCATCACGGGAGCTTCCTCGGGGATCGGCTCCGCTACCGCGGAGATGCTCGCCGAGCGGGGGTATCCAGTAGCGCTGGGCGCGCGCCGGGTCTCCGAGTGCGAACAATTGGCCGAGAAGATCCGCGCTGCCGGCGGGGAAGCGTTCGCACATTATCTCGATGTCACCGATTCGGCATCGGTGGATGAGTTCGTCTCCGCCACCGAGCGGGAATTCGGCCCGGTCGAGGTGGTGGTCTCCGCCGCCGGCGATGTGGAATTCGGCCTGGTGCACGAGATGCCGAGCGAACGGTTCGCCAAGCAGGTCGACGTTCATCTACTCGGCCCACAACGATTGGCCCACCGGATCGTGCCGGGAATGATCGAACGCGGCCGCGGCGATCTGGTGCTGATCACCTCCGACTGCGCCGGAGCCCCGCGTCCACGCTCGGGCGCCTACAGCGCCGCCAAGACCGCCCTGGACGCGATGGCGGTTCAGATGCGGATGGAACTGGAAGGCACCGGAGTCCGGGTCAGCGCCGTCCGTCCCGGACCGACGAACACCGGGATGGGCTGGAGTGCCCCGGCCGAAGTCCTGGAACCCCTGCTCGAGGACTGGGCAAAGTGGGGTCTCGCCCGGCACCTGCACATGCTGCGGCCCGCCGATATGGCCGCCGCGGTCACCACCGTGATCACGACCTCGCCGGGCGGCCACCTCGTCCTGGTCGAGGCGCAACCAGGTGTACCGAAAACAGCAGCGGCCAGCAATCTCCCGACGTGAGTGCAGAAGCTCTCGACCGGCTCATGGCGGCCGCGTTGATAGGCCACGCGGGAGGGCATCGCGGGGGTGACGATCCGGGCCGTGGCGGCGGAGTCGGGCTTGCCGTTCTCGACCGCGGCAGTCTATTTCGGGTCGAAAGAGCAGCTCGTCGCTGAACTCTTCTGCCGGACACTGGCCTCACGACCTCGGCCCGGACATGTTCGGTGCCGTGCCGGTCGAGCACGCGCGACGCCGCGCCGCCCTGGTGGATGATCGCGCGGAACTCGGCGGTGTGGCCGGCCGCTTCGAGCGCGACCTGTCCGTCGTGCTCGTGGATTCGAGCTGTCCGCCCTGCGCGCGGGCCCGGGCGGCGGGTTCCGCCTCGGTTCCTCGCCGGTATCGACCTCATCCCTACCGGGATCGCCACCCTCGGGTGAGCGGCCGCGACCACAACGAACGACGCCTCGGGCTCACGGGCCTGGAAACCATCCGGCTGGGGACCTCGAACTCGCGACAGTTGACTACGAGACCCTGCCAGTCCGGACCCCCGAAACCATCCCTGGTTCTCATTCGCGTCCAAAACCAGTGAGGAGGCTCCGGCCATTCCGGCCGGAGCCTCCTTGTTGTCGTGGCCTGATACCACCCGGCCCGCCTGATCGACGATGCCGGAACATGCTGCGACTCTCCTGTCGGCGGCAGTTCTGGTCCAGTTCGCCGAGGCGATAAGGCTGTGGTCACCGGAAGGAGACTCGGAGAGCGGACCGGAGGAAAGCGATCGCGGCGACCGGGCTGCCGCCCAGTGCAATTCATAGTGGAGGTGAGTTGTTGTGGGTCGAAGTGGCTGATCTATGTGCCGGCGTTCGGGGTGACGCGGATCGTCGACGACAAGGCCGCTATCCGGGCGGAGGCGCGGAAGGCGATCGCGCAGTGTGGTGCGGCTCCCCGGGTGTTCGATATCGCTCTCGAGTTGGGGCGGGTGATCGACGGCCAGAAGGGCGGGTATCGGGTGGCGGCCGGATCAGGACCGGGGTCGCTTCAGGGTGCCGACGCTCAGCGATCCGCTCGGCGTCGTCCGTGCCTTCTCCGTGACCCCGCGGACGTAGCTTTCCGGATCTTTGTCGACCGATCGGACACCGGCGTAGTTCCGCGCCTCGTAGGCGGCGAAGGCGACGGCCAGCTGGTGGCGGCGGGACAGGGCGGCGAAGCGGCGGAACTCGGTGAGACCTTCGCGTTCCTCTTCGGCCATGTGGTCGCTGTTGGCGGTATTGGCGTCCGCGACCGCCGAAAACCAGTCATCGGTGCCCACCCGGTGGCGGCCGACCTCCGCCACCGCGTCCCGGATCTCGTTGTGGTCGTGGATGGCGTCGAGGGTCTCGTCCCGGACCGCTGTCGTGCGGCGGGCGGCGATGCCGACCTGTAGCAGTTCGGGGTAGAAGATCTCCTCCTCCGCCTGGGCGTGCAGTTCGAGGAAGGCGGCGAGCCGGTCCCAGATCGCGGCGAGGACGTCGGTATCCCGGCGGTCGATCTGCTCCAGGATGGCGAACAGTCGCCGCTGCTCGTGGTGGTCGTCGAGGATCAGGTCGGTGATATCCATCGGGCCTCCCTATCGGCGCACGTCAGGTCGGTGTGGAATGCCGGGGCGGGTTTCTGTCGCACTGCCCGCCCGCTACGAGGAGCCGACGATAACGTACCGCCGAGCCGCCGCGCCGACGCCGGACCGGCGAGCCGCGCCGGATCCCGGGCGCGATGGTTCGGGCCCGGTAGCGGCGCGTTTCAGCGAGCGGGGTCCTTGTCGGGGGCCGGCCGCGGATATCCGGTGCGGTGGTGCCACACCGCGCGAACCCCGGCCGGTCCGGCGCCGCGATCCACGGCCAGGATCAATACCGCGCAGCCGATGCCCGACAGCACCAGGCTCGTCCCGAACAGAGCCGGGTAGCCGAACAGTTCCCCGACCGTCCCCGCCGCGAACCCGGCGACTCCCTGCACCACCACGACCGCGCAGGCCAGCAGGGTGTAATCGCTGCCCGCGTGGTCGGGGTCGGCGGCGTCCATCATGAGGGTGAACACCGCGACGGTCGCGGCGCCGCCGAGGATGTGT
>NZ_JBSFRU010000318.1:0-7493 GCF_053589395.1 Nocardia sp. NPDC003345 | reverse complement strand
AGCGTGCGGCCGGCCGGGATCGTGATCCCGGCGCGGTGGCCGTACCCGGCGATGTCGACCCGCCGGTGGCAGCCTCGGCACTGCTGCAGGGGATGACCGCGCACTATCTGATCGAATCGGTCTACAAACCCCGGCCGGGTGAGACGATCCTGGTGCACGCGGGCGCCGGCGGAGTGGGGTTGCTGCTCACCCAGCTGGCCGCGGCCCGCGATATCCACGTGATCACCACCGTCTCCTCGGACGAGAAGGAGTCCCTGTCCCGCGCCGCGGGCGCCCGGGAGGTACTGCGCTACGGCGACGATCTGGCCGACCGGGTCCGCGAACTCACCGGCGGCGCCGGCGTGGCCGCGGTGTACGACGGGGTGGGCGCCGCCACCTTCGACGCCAGCCTGGCGGCGCTACGGGTGCGGGGCATGCTGGCACTGTTCGGCGCGGCCAGCGGGCCGGTGCCCCCGGTGGATCTGCAACGACTCAACGCGGCCGGTTCGGTTTTCGTCACCCGGCCCAATATCGCGCACTACACCCGGGATCGAGCCGAACTCGAATGGCGGGCGGGCGATATTCTCGAGGCGATCGCCGACGGCTCCCTGACCGTCCGGATCGGCGCGACCTATCCACTCGCCGAGGCCGAACAGGCACATCGCGATCTGGAGAGCCGCAAGACCACCGGGTCGATCGTCCTGCTGCCCTGACCGATACGAGGCCGGACACCTTTCTCAGTAGTCGCCTCCGGTGAGCCCGCGGTAGACGAACCGCGTGAGACTCTCCACGGCCTCGTCGTCCGCCAGCTCCAGCGCCCCGTCCTCGACCGCGGTCGATACCGCCTGGACGAGCAGGAACATCATCGCGAGGCTGGTGTCGACCGTGCCCGGCAGCGTCATCCCCTTCGCCGCCAGCCCGTCCAGATGGTCGGCGATATCGGCGCGCTGCGCAGCGCCGAATTGCCCCAGCTCCCGGCCGAACTCCTCGTTGATCAGTGCCGCCTGATCCATCGCCCGCAGCACCGCGGCGTTGTGCCGGGCGAAATCCCAGAATCCGGCGATATGGAACCGGACGGCGGACGGATCACTGAAATCCGGGTTGTGCTCCTCCCGGCCGGCCCGTTCGTCGCCGGCCGCGCCGAGATCGGCCAGCAGCGCGCGGAGCAGTTCCTCCTTGCCGGAGAAATGGTTGTAGAACGACCCCGCCGACCGGCCCGCCGCCGCGGTGATATCGGTGATCTTGGTGTTCAGGTAGCCGCGCTCCGCGAACACCCGCCGCGCGGCGGTTTTCAGCGCCTGCTCCGTTTCTTCCGCGCGCTCCCGACGGCTCGTCGCCACCCGCCTCACCTCCTTGACACGGCAACCTACCAACCACAATACTGAATTCAGATTCACTGAATTCATATTCACCCAATCTTGTCAGGAGTTCCCGTGACGTCTTCCGTTCTCGTCGTCGGCGCCGGTCCCACCGGTCTCGCCCTCGCCATCGACCTGGCCCGCCGTGATATCGCGGTCCGGGTCATCGACAAGGCCACCGAGTTCTGCCCGGGTTCCCGTGGCGACGGTATCCAGCCGCGCACCCTCGAGGTCTTCGACGATCTGGGCGTTCTGGACGCGGTCCACGCGGCCGGGATCCCGGCACCTGTCATGCGCGCCTACCTCGACGGCGAGTTCGCCGGTGAGCACCGGATGAGCGACCCCGTCGATCCCACCCCCGGCGTTCCCTACCCGAATCCGTGGTTCCTCGGCCAGGCGCAGACCGAGGCGATCCTGCGCGCCCGGCTGGCGGAGTTCGGGGTCCGGGTGGAATCGGGCACCGCGCTGGTGTCGTTCGACCAGGACGAGTCCGGAGTGACGGCCCGGCTGTCCGGTCCCGGCGGTGCCGAAACCGTTCGCGCCGCCTATCTGGCCGGCGCGGACGGCGGGCGCAGCACCGTGCGGAAAACGGCGGGTATCGCGTTCGAAGGGACCACCGACGATTCGATCCGCATGCTGCTCGGCGACGTCCGCGCCGACGCACTCGACCACGACTGCGGTCACTGGTTCGCCGCGGCCGCGGACCCCATGCGCGGTATCGCGTTCTCGCCGCTACCGGGCGGGCGCCATTTCCAGTTCGCCGCACCCGGCGATATCGACACCGAGGGCGAACCCACGCTCGCGGATCTGCAGTCCCGGGTGGATCGCTATCGCAGTGACCGCGATATCACCCTCACCGACCTCGTCTGGGTCACCGTCTGGCGACCCAATATCCGGCTCGCCGCGCGGTTCCGGTCCGGCCGGGTGCTGCTGGCCGGGGACGCCGCGCACGTCCACCCGCCGACCGGCGGCCAGGGTATGAACACCGGTATCCAGGACGCCCACAACCTGGGCTGGAAACTCGCGGCCGCGCTGACCGGCGACGAGGCGCCGCTGCGCACCTACGACCCCGAACGCCGCGCCGTCGCGGCCCGCGTACTCGGGATCAGTACCGAACTGCTCGGAAAACTCACCGACGGCGCGGAGGACGCCATGCGACGCGGCGAGGAGACCCGGCAACTCGATATCACCTATCGGGATCCGGCCGATACCCGCCGTATCGCCCCCGGTGACCGCGCACCGGACGCACCGCTGAAGGACGCCGAGGGCCGGCGGATCCGCCTCTTCGATCTCTTCCGGGGGCCGCACGCGACGCTGCTGTGCTTCGGCGGCGGCGACATGCCCGCCGTTCCCGGAACCCGCGCGTACCGGGTGGTCCGGCCGGGCACAGAGGCCGGCGGTCCGGCATTGATCGATATCGGCGGATCCGCGTTCGACGCCTACGACGCCGTCGAGGGCACTCGGATCCTGGTGCGGCCGGACGGTTATCTGGGTTCGGTGTCCTGACGGCGGCGACCGGGCGGACCCCGTGCGCCGCGCCGGCGGGCTCAGCCGAAGAAGACCTCACCCAGAGTGGTCCAGCCCAGGACCGAATCGATGGCCAGGCCGCAGAAGACCACCGCGAGGTAGTTGTTCGACTGCAGGAACAGGCGCAGCGGCTTCACCGATTCACCGCGCCGCACCCCGGAGTAGAGCTGATGGGCCATCAGCAGGAACCAGGCACCCGCGACCAGCGCGACCGCCGTGTAGATCACGCCGGTCGCGGGTACCAGCGCCAGCGTCGTCAGCACGGTCAGCCAGGTGTAGACCACGATCTGCTTGGTGACGGCCTGCTCGGTGGCGACCACCGGCAGCATGGGGACACCGGCGGCACGGTAGTCCTCCTTGTATCGCATGGCCAGGGCCCAGGTGTGCGGCGGTGTCCAGAAGAAGATCACGCCGAACAGGGCCAGGGCGGGCCAGCCGATGGTGCCGGTGACCGCCGACCAGCCGACGAGGGCCGGCATACATCCGGCGGCACCGCCCCACACCACGTTCTGCGAGGTGCGCCGTTTCAGCCCCAGGGTGTAGACGAAGACGTAGAACAGGATGGTGGCGACCACCAGCGCACCGCTGAGCAGGTTGGCCTGCCACCACAGCCACGCGAACGAACCGATCCCCAGCGCCACACCGAAGACGAAGGCATGTGAGGTCGGCACCGCGTCCCGGGCCAGCGGGCGTTTGGCCGTCCGCTTCATCACCTTGTCGATATCGGCGTCGGCGACACAGTTGAGGGTGTTGGCGCTCGCGGCGCCCATCCAGCCACCGAACAGGGTGGCCAGGATGAGCCGGATATCGACCTCGCCGCGGTCGGCGAGCAGCATGGTCGGGATGGTGGCCACCAGCAGGAGCTCGATGACGCGCGGTTTGGTGAGCGCGATATAGGCGAGCGGACGGCGGGCCACCCGGGCCAGGGTCGCGCTGCCGAGGACGCGGTCCGCGGGTGCCGGGGCGGAATCGTGGGCGCCGCCGACCCCCGTGTCATGACCGATCCGCACTATCTCTCCTCGCACGCTGTGCTTCGCATCCGGCTGTAGGAACGAGCAGCGCGCGGCTGCGACGCGGCTACTACTACAGACGATGGTAGACCCACGCCCCGGGCGCTCCCCCGCTCGCCCCTCGCGCGCCGGGCCCCTCCGGGCGGCGCTCGGCCGCGAGCGCCGCCGCGACACGGCGGCGCGGAACTTGCCGGGGGGCGCGCACCGGGGGCGACCGGGCGCAATTAGGGTAGGGGGTGTATGCGGCGCCACAGTCACCGCGCCGCACCGGTACGCCACCCCGCCCGCCATTTTTCGACGCCTCGAAATGTCAGGAGAAACACGGTCGTGTCAGTGACAGACGACATCCGCGCCCTCACTCAGCCGAACCTTCCGGACGACTGGACCGAGCTGGACACCAAGGCCGTCGACACCGTGCGGGTTCTCGCCGCCGACGCGGTGCAGACCGCCGGTAACGGCCATCCGGGCACCGCGATGAGTCTGGCGCCGCTGGCCTACACGCTGTTCCAGCGCACCATGCGCCACGACCCCGCCGACCCCGAATGGGTCGGCCGCGACCGCTTCGTGCTGTCGTGCGGGCACTCCAGCCTGACCCTCTACATCCAGCTGTACCTGGCCGGTTTCGGCCTGGAACTCGAGGATCTGCGCACACTCCGCAAATGGGGCTCGCTGACCCCCGGGCACCCGGAGTACCGGCACACCAAGGGCGTCGAGATCACCACCGGCCCGCTGGGCCAGGGCCTGGCGTCGGCGGTCGGTATGGCGATGGCCGCCCGGCGCGAGCGCGGCCTGTTCGACCCCGAGGCCGCGACCGGGGCCAGCCCCTTCGATCACCACATCTACGTGATCGCCTCCGACGGCGATATGGAGGAGGGCGTCACCTCCGAGGCCTCCTCGCTGGCGGGCACCCAGCAGCTGGGCAACCTGGTGGTGATCTACGACGACAACAAGATCTCCATCGAGGACGACACCACCATCGCCTTCACCGAGGACGTGGCCGCCCGGTACGAGGCCTACGGCTGGCATGTCCAGGTCGTCGAGGGCGGCGAGGACGTGGTCGCCATCGAGGCCGCGCTGGCCGCCGCGAAGACCGAGACGGGCAAACCCTCGCTGATCCTGCTGCGCACCATCATCGGCTATCCCGCGCCGAACAAGATGAACACCGGCGCCTCGCACGGTGCCGCCCTGGGCGCCGACGAGGTCGCCGCCACCAAGAAGGCCCTCGGCTTCGATCCCGAGCAGAGCTTCCAGGTCACCGACGAGGTCATCGCGCACACCCGCAAGGCGGCCGAACGCGGCGCGCGGGCGCATGCCGACTGGACCGTCGAATTCGACGCCTGGGCCCAGCGCGCGCCCGAGGCCAAGAATCTGTTCGACCGGCTCTTCAACGGGCAGCTGCCCGCGGGCTGGGCCGACACCCTGCCGACCTGGGAGCCCGACGCCAAGGGCCTGGCCACCCGCAAGGCTTCGGCCAAGGTGCTGGCCGCGGTCGGCCCGGTGCTGCCGGAACTGTGGGGCGGCTCGGCCGACCTCGCCGAATCCAACAACACCACCATCCCCGATTCGCTGAGCTTCGGTCCCGAGGCGATCTCCACCGGGATGTGGAAGACGAGCCCCTACGGCCGCACCCTGCACTTCGGTGTCCGCGAACACGCGATGGGCTCGATCCTCAACGGCATCGCCCTGCACGGCCCCACCAGGCCCTACGGCGGCACGTTCCTCGTGTTCAGCGATTACATGCGCCCCGCCGTGCGGCTGGCCGCGCTGATGCGGGTGCCGGTGACCTACGTCTGGACCCACGATTCCATCGGACTCGGCGAGGACGGCCCCACGCACCAGCCGATCGAGCATCTGGCCGCGCTGCGCGCCATCCCCGGCCTGTCGGTGGTGCGTCCCGGTGACGCCAACGAGACCACCTACGCCTGGCGCGCGGTGATCGAGAAGCACAGCGGTAAGCACAATTCGCCGTTCGTCTCCAGCGACGCGGTGGGCACCGGCGGCCCGGCCGCGCTGGCCCTGACCCGCCAGGACCTGCCGGTCCAGGAGGGTACGAGCTACGAGGGCGTATCGAAGGGCGGCTACATCCTGGCCGAGGCGTCCACCGGCGTCCCGCAGGTGATTCTGGTCGGCACGGGCTCCGAGCTCCAGCTCGCCGTGGCCGCGCGCACTACGCTGGAGGAGCAGGGTATCGGAACCCGGGTGGTCTCGATGCCGTGCGTGGAGTGGTTCGACGCGCAGGACAAGGCCTATCGCGACGAGGTGCTGCCCCCGGCGGTGGCCGCCCGGGTCGTGGTCGAAGCCGGGATCGCCATGCCGTGGTACCGGTTCACCGGCGACGCGGGCGAGATCGTATCGATCGAGCATTTCGGCGCCTCGGCCGATTACAAGACCTTGTTCCGCGAGTTCGGCTTCACGCCGGAGGCTGTCGTGGCCGCTGCGCAGCGCACGCTCGACAACGTGAAGGGATAAGGGTTCATGGCACAGAACGAGAACATCGCCGCCCTGGCCGCGGCCGGGGTTTCGGTGTGGCTGGATGATCTGTCACGCGATCGGATCAACTCCGGCAACCTCGCCGAACTGATCGCCACCCGCGGGGTGGTCGGGGTCACCACCAACCCGACCATCTTCCAGGGCGCCCTCAGCAAGGGCCACGCCTACGACGAGCAGGTCCGTGAGCTCGCCGCCCGCGGCGCCGATGTCGACGCCGCGATCCGCACCATCACCACCGACGACGTCCGCGCGGCCTGCGATGTACTGGCTCCGGTGTTCGAACAGTCCGGCGGTGTCGACGGCCGGGTCTCCATCGAGGTCGATCCCCGGCTGGCGTTCGACGCCGACAAGACGGTCGCCCAGGCGGTCGAATTGTGGAAGATCGTCGACCGGCCGAATCTGTTCATCAAGATCCCGGCCACCGAAGAGGGCCTGCCCGCGATCACCGCGGTGATCGCGGAGGGCATCAGCGTCAATGTGACGCTGATCTTCTCGGTCCAGCGGTACCGCTCGGTGATGGGCGCCTACCTCGACGGCCTGCGCAATGCCCGGGTCGGCGGTCACGATCTGGCCCGGATCCACTCGGTCGCCTCCTTCTTCGTCTCCCGGGTAGACACCGAGATCGACAAGCGGCTCGAGGACATCGGCACGCCCGAGGCCTTGGCGCTGCGCGGTAAGGCGGGCGTGGCCAACGCCCGGCTGGCCTACGCCGAGTACCTCGACGTCTTCGGTGCCGGCGGCGCGCACGCCTCGACCTACAACCATCTGGCCTCGGCCGGCGCCAACCGGCAGCGGCCGCTGTGGGCGTCCACCGGGGTGAAGAACCCGGATTATCCGGACACCCTCTACGTCACCGAACTGGTCGCCGCGAACACGGTGAACACCCTGCCGGAGAAGACACTCGAGGCCGTCGCCGATCACGGCGAGGTGCGCGGGGATACCGTCTCCGGTACCGCGGACGACGCGGCCGGGGTATTCGAGCAGCTGCGCACCGCGGGTATCGACCTCGACGATGTCTTCGCGGTGCTCGAGCGCGAGGGCGTGGACAAGTTCGAGAAGTCCTGGGAGGAACTGCTGGAGGCCACCACGGCCGAACTGCGGTCAGCAGGAGGTAACTGACGCCCATGGC
>NZ_JBSFRU010000317.1:0-7511 GCF_053589395.1 Nocardia sp. NPDC003345 | reverse complement strand
CTGATCGCCTACTACGTCGGCGACGACGAACTCTTCCTGGTGCCCAACGCCGCCAATACGGCCGCGGTGGTGGACCGGCTCACCGCGGCCGCCCCACCGGCGATCACCGTCACCGGCGAGCATCGCGGCTACGGGGTCTTCGCGGTGCAGGGTCCGCAATCGGCGCAGGTACTGGCCGCCATGGGCCTGCCCGCCGATCTGTCGTACATGGCTTTCGCCGACACCGTATGGGCCGGCCGCCCGGTGCGGGTATGCCGGACCGGGTACACCGGCGAGCACGGCTACGAACTGCTGCCGCGCTGGGCGGACGCGGAGGTGCTGTTCCGCGCGCTGGTGGAACGGGTACGCGCGGCCGGCGGCGCGGTCGCGGGTCTGGGCGCCCGCGACACCCTGCGCACCGAGATGGGTTATCCGCTGCACGGCCACGAACTGTCCGCCGAGATCACGCCCGTGCAGGCCCGGGCCTCCTGGGCCGTGGGCTGGGCCAAGGACAACTTCTGGGGCAAGGCGGCGCTGGAGGCGGAGCGGGCGGCGGGCGCGAAACGCGTCCTGCTCGGGCTGGAAGCCCTGGAGCGGGGGATCCCGCGGGAGAAGCAGGTCGTGCGCCACGACGGGAACGAGGTCGGGGTGATCACCTCGGGCACCTTCTCGCCGACCCGCCAGATCGGGATCGCGCTGGCCCTGCTGGACCCCGCGCTGGCCCCCGGCACCGAAGTCGTGGTCGATGTCCGCGGCCGGTCGCTGCGCTGCGCGGTCGTGAAGCCGCCGTTCGTGCCCGCCCGTACCGCCTGATCCCCGCCCGGCAGGTCACCGGCGGTCCGACCGGGCCACCGGCGGCCGCGCCCGGAGCCAGGACATAGACTGCTGGTCATGACCGCTGCTGCACAGTTCGCCCGTATCCCTCATCCTGCGCCCACCCCGGCGCAGCGGGTACAGGAGATTCTGGCGGCTCCCGGCTTCGGCCGGTTCTTCACCGACCATATGGTCACCATCGACTACACCGAGGCCGACGGCTGGACCAACGCGGTCGTGGAACCCTACGGGGCGCTCACCATGGATCCCGCGACCATGGTCTTCCATTACGGCCAGGCCATCTTCGAGGGACTCAAGGCCTACCGCCAGCCCGACGGGCAGGTCGCGACCTTCCGGATCGATGCCAATGCCGCCCGGTTCCGCCGGTCCGCCCGGCGGATGGCCATGGCCGAGCTACCCGACGAACTGTTCATCGAATCGGTGCGGCAGTTGCTCGAGGTGGACGGCGCGTGGGTGCCGGCGGCCGGCGGCGAGGAATCGCTCTACCTGCGGCCCTTCATGTTCGCCACCGAATCGGGCCTGGGCGTGAAGCCGGCCTCCTCGTACAAGTATCTGCTGCTGGGTTCCCCGGCCGGCGCGTACTTCCCGCGCGGGGTGAAGCCGGTGCGGGTGTGGCTGTCCACCGATTACGTGCGCGCGGCGCCCGGCGGGACCGGTGAGGCGAAGGTCGCCGGGAACTACGCGGCCTCGCTGCTGGCGCAGGCCGAGGCGACCGCCAAGGGCTGCGATCAGGTGGTCTGGCTGGATGCCTGCGAACGCCGCTACGTCGAGGAGATGGGCACCAACAACCTGTTCTTCGTCTACGGATCGGGCTCCGACGCACGGCTGGTGACCCCGGAACTGTCCGGGTCGCTGCTGCCCGGTATCACTCGCGATTCGCTGCTCACCCTCGCCGCGGATTCCGGTTATCCGGTCACCGAGCGCAAGATCTCCGTCGACGATTGGCGCGCCGATGCGGAATCCGGTGAGATCACCGAGGTTTTCGCGTGCGGGACCGCCGCGGTGATCACGCCGGTCGGATCGGTCTGCGGGCCCGACGGAGAGTTCGTGATCGGCGGCGGCGAGCCGGGGGAGGTCACCATGGCGCTGCGCGACACCCTCACCGGTATTCAGCGCGGCACCTTCGCCGACGTCCACCAGTGGATGCGGGTGCACTGATCCACCGGGCCCCCGGCCGGACCCGGGCGCACCGGGTCCGACCGCGCGGGACGGCGTCTCAGCCGGGCATCAGGGCATGCCACTCCGCGAGTGAGCGTGGGCGCAGGACGTAGTTGTTGTCGCGGATGGAGTCCAGCGACGCGTGCGGATCGGCGGAATACCAGTGCCCGGGATAGACCTCCGGGTTGCCCGGCATATCCGCCAGATGCCGCAGGCTGGTGAACATCGCCTCGGTATCCCCGCCCGGGAAATCGGTACGGCCGCAACCGTCGATGAACAGCGTATCGCCGGCGACGAGCTTGTCGTCGACCAGGAAGCACTGGCTGCCCGGCGTATGCCCGGGGGTGTGCAGGAATTCGATATCGAAGGCGCCGACGCTCAGGGTGTCGCCGTGGGAATGCCCGGTCAGCTCGCTGGGCGCGATCCCGGTGACATTGGCGACCCAGGACTTCTCCTCGTCGTTCACATGGACGGGAACCGTGGTGTGTTCGAGCAGCTCCTTCACTCCGCGCAGCGTGAAACCGAGCATGGTGCCGCCGATATGGTCGGGATGGTGGTGGGTGACCAGTACCCCGGACAGTTTCAGTCCGTCGCCCTCGGCGACGGCGGCCAGATCGCCCGCGGCGTAGGCGGGGTCGACGACCACGCATTCGCCGGTGTCCCGGTCACCGATCAGGTAGGCGAAATTGCGCATCTGCGTGGCGATCGGATCACCCACGGCGAAGTCCCGACCGGCCAGCAGCTGACGAAAATAGAGACGCTCGGCTGACATACCACCACCTTATGGGCAGCGGCGCGACAGCGAGACGCGGCGTAGCCGAGTTGATGCCGGGTGACGTCAGATCGCCCGCCGCATTGTGGCTCAGACAGAGTTCGCGGCCACCGCGAAACCCAGTGCGGCCAGCGCGGTGCCGGTTTCCACCGCGGCGCCGAGCAGATCGCCGGACAATCCGCCGAACCGCCGCACACCGTGGTCCGCCAGCCGGGACGCGGCGACCAGTGCGGCCGCCACCACCAGCGGGCCCGACCACGGCAGCTCCGGAACCGCCCACACCGCGACACCCGCGGCCGCGATCGCCCAACCGGCCACCGCCGCCCGCGGCTGGGTGCCCGCCACCAGCTCCCCGAACCGGGTGCCCGGTGCGGCCTCGATCCCGCGCCGGCACGCTGCCACCACCGCGACCCGGCCCACCACGACCGCCAAGACCACCGCGCCCCAGCGGTCGGCATCGGCCAGCGCCACGAAGGCACCCGCCTGGATCCCGGCGGCCGCCACGATGGCGGCCACCCCGAACGGCCCGGCCCCACCGGTCTTCATGACCTCCTGGGCCCGCTCGGGCGACCCGTAGACGCCGAGACCGTCGAAGGTGTCGGCCAGCCCGTCCAGATGCATGCCCCGGGTGAGCAGCGCCAGCGCCGCGACGGCCGCGAAACCGGCCGCGGCCCCGGCCGGCGCGAGCAGCCACACCACCCCCGCGGCGGCGACGCCGAGCACCACCCCCGCGACCGGTGCCCCGGTGATCGCCCGGCCCGCCGCACGCCGGTCGACAGCGGCCGGGCCGCGTACCGGGAGCACGGTGAGCCAGGAGAACGTGAGCCCCAGAGTCAGCATCGGCCGGTCCGGCGTTCCGGGATCATTTCTGGAGGTCGACGACGGTTGCGGATTCGGCGGAGGCGGTGCTGACACCGGCTTCGGCGAAGGTCGACATCTCGGCGAGCACGGCCACGGCCGCGCGCAGCACCGGAAGCGCGGTGAGCGCGCCCGAACCCTCGCCGAGCCGCATCTCGAGATCGAGTACCGGAGCGAGCTTCAGTTTCGTCAGCGCGGCATCGTGCGCCGGTTCGGTGGACCGGTGCGCGGCCACCCACCAGGCCGACGCGCCCGCGGCCAGATCCTCGGCTACCAGGGCGGCCGCCGTGACGATCACGCCGTCGAGCAGCACCGGGGTGCGCCGGGCCGCGGCCCTGGCCAGGAAGCCGGTCATCGCCGCGATATCGGCGCCGCCCGCCACCCGCAGCAACTCCACACCGTCGCGGGCCGAGGGCCGGGCCCGCCACATGGCGTCGCGGACGGCGGCCACCTTGCGCATCCAGCCCTGATCGTCCACCCCGGTGCCGCGACCGACCGCGCGCACCGGTTCGGTGCCGGTGAGGGTGGCGATCAGGGCAGTGGCGGGCGTGGTGTTGCCGATTCCCATATCCCCGGCGATCAAGAGGTCGGCGCCCGCGTCGATCTCCTCGTCGGCGACGGCCTGTCCCGCCGCGAGCGCGGCGGCCACCTCATCGGTGGTCAGCGCGTCCTCGCGGTCGATGGCGCCGCTGGACCGGCGCACCTTGTGTGCGCCGATGGCCGGGTCGGTATCGGCCGAGACCGCGATATCCACGACCCGCACGGACGCGTCCGCGACCCGCGCCAGCGCGTTCACCGCGGCGCCGCCGGCCCGGAAGTTCGCCACCATCTGCGCGGTCACCTCGGCGGGGTACGCGGACACGCCGTGCTGTGCCACGCCGTGGTCACCGGCGAACACCACCACCCGGGCCCGTTCGAACTGCTTGGGCGGGCATACGCCCTGACATGCGGCGACCCAGTTGCCCAGATCCTCGAGCCGGCCCAGCGAACCCGGAGGTTTGGTCAGGGAGCCCTGACGCGCCTCGGCGGCCGCGCGGACCTCGGCGTCCGGCGGGGCAACGGGTGCGAATCCCTCTGTCACTGTTCGAGCCTTCCGATCGGGTGCGGGCAGGCGGCACCTCCGGAGGTGTCGCGCAGCCGTCTCCCGGACAATATTGCCCGGCCGCCGTCCGGGCGCCGTGGGGCACCCGGAACGTGTCGGAGACACCGCGCTCGCGTGGCGCCGTGACGGCCGCCCCGCCCGGCACGCTCAGGAGCCGAGGCGGTCGCGCAGCGTGCCCACGCCCGCGCCGGTGAGTTCGGCGCAGAACGGGACCCGGCCCGCCATCGCCATGACCAGGCCGAGGGTCGTGCCGCGCACCTCCGGGCCGGACCCCGCCCGGAAGGGGCCGTCGGTCGCGGTGAGATGAAGACCTTTGGTGACGGTACGGCCCGAGACCGTGAAATCGCGGGCGGCGAAGAACCGCGCGACCTCGGTCACCGCGCCGGGATCGGGTCCGCCCGCGAGCCCCAGCGGGCGGCGGATATCGGTCCCGTGCACGATCACCTCACCGAGCCAGGCGGCCGTATGCCCCGACGGCGCGGTCGTACTCGTCAGCACGGCACGAAAACGCGCCAGCGTCTCGGCCGGATCGGCCCCGCGATATTCGGTCATCCGGCGCCGGTTGTGCAGATCGGCGTCGAAACGCGCCCCCAGCATGCTGCGCAACCAGCGCGACCGTCCGAGGCTCGCCGCGGCGGTGAGGTGGGCGAGTACCTCCTCCACGGTCCACTCCCCGCACAGCGACGGTGTCTGCCACTGCGCCGGGGTGAGGCCGGCCACATCGCGGGCGAGTGCGGCCCGCTCGCGGTGGATCGCCGTCCACAGATCGGCGCTCGATGTCTTCGGCACGGCGCCGATTCCAGCACACGGCACCGACACGGCCGTGACACCCGGTGACATCCTCGTGGCCCGGCCACCGCATGCGGACGGCCCGACCGGTTACTTCAGGCGCTGCGGCAACCCTGCGATCACGAAATACACCTCGTCGCAGACCCGGGCGAGCCGCTGATTGCAGATACCGATCTCGTCGCGGAACAACCGGCCCGAACGGCTCGCGGGGATCACGCCCAGCCCCACCTCGGGGGTCACGAGCACCAAGCGGCCGTCGTATTCCGCCACGGCGGCGACGAGCGCGTCGATATCCGGGGCAACCGTCCCCCGGGGGGCGTCCCAGGCCCGCCGGGTATCCAGGCGGGCGGTGAGCCAGGTTCCGATATCGTCGACCAGCGTGGCGTGCGGGTACCGAACGCGCAGGTCACGGGCCGGGTCGGCCGCCTCCACCACCGACCAGTCCGCGGGGCGGCGGTCGCGATGGGCCGCGATCCGGACCGCGAAATCGGTATCGGCGGGATCGGGTATCGCGGTGGCCAGATACCGAACCGGGTCACCGGCGACCAGGGATTCGGCGAACGCCGATTTACCCGAGCGGGCGCCACCGAGCACCAGCGTGCGCGGGCCGGGACCGGGCTGCGGGGTCGGCGGCACCCGGATCAGATGGCGTCGCCGGGGCGGACCCGCGGCTTGGGGGCACGCATCTTGCGCATCTGCGAGGCGCGCACGAACGAATACCAGCCGAGCCGGAAACCGGTATCGGTGGACTTCGGGAAACGTTCCCGTACCCGGCGATTGACGATACGGCCGAGCAGGAAACCCTCGGCGATCATGAACACCATCATCACCAGCATGGCGAGCGTGATGATGGACTGCCACGCCGGCGCCGCGAACATCGACAGGATCAGCAGCAGCGCCATCGGCATGAACAACCCGACCAGATTGCGGCGGCCGTCGACGATATCGCGGACGAACGCCCGCACCGGACCCTGATCGCGCGGCAGCAGATACTTGTCCTCACCCGCCAGCATCCGCGCCCGCCGATCCGCGGCCGCGGCCCGGCGGTCCGAGGCGGCCGCCTTGCGGTCCCCCTTGGAGCCGCGCGTCTCCTTACGGCGGGCCCGGGCCTCCTTCGACGTCATGGGCGGCGGCGCCACGGGACCGCGGCGTCTGCCCTCGGCGTCACGCCGGGCCGGCGTGGGACGGCCCTTACCCGCGGTGGGGGCGGCCTTCGCACGCGCCGAATCGGCCTCGGTGGCGCTCGCGGTGGCGGTCGCGGCCCGGGAACTGTCGTCGGGCACGTCGGTATCGCTGGACTCACCGCGTCGGAACAACTTCACGGTAACCAGGCTAATCGGTCGGCTGACCGGCCCGGAAACGGGGCGGTAGCCGGGTGCGCCCGATCACGCCGCCGGCCCGGCGCCGTCCCGGTCACCGCGGAGTTGCCGCCCGAAACCCGCCGGGCACTGGGGCCGGTGGGGCCGGAGATGGCAAGATGGGGGAATAGCAGCCCGTCCGAGGGCGTTGATCCCTTAACCGTGCGCTGTTCACGGACCGACCACGCTGTCCATAGGAGAGTTCATGACTGTGCAGAACGAGACCGCGACCGAAACCCACGGTGTGAAACTGACCGATGCCGCCGCGAGCAAGGCCAAGGCGCTGCTCGATCAGGAGGGCCGCGACGATCTCGCGCTGCGGATCGCCGTGCAGCCCGGCGGCTGTGCCGGCCTGCGCTACCAGCTCTTCTTCGACGACCGCACCCTCGACGGTGACCTCACCGTCGAATTCGGCGGTGTCACCCTCACGGTCGACCGGATGAGCGCCCCCTACGTACAGGGTGCCGCGATCGACTTCGTCGACACCATCGAGAAGCAGGGCTTCACCATCGACAACCCGAACGCCACCGGCTCCTGCGCCTGCGGCGATAGTTTCAACTGAATTGGAGCGGCTCCGCCGCTCGAGTTTCGGCCCCCTAGGTCCCGGCCGTGGGGGCCCCGGTGCTTGTGGTGGGCCGCCCCCCTTGGGGGGCGGCGGGGC
>NZ_JBSFRU010000316.1:0-7592 GCF_053589395.1 Nocardia sp. NPDC003345 | reverse complement strand
GAGACGAAACCCACCGGGCAGACGACCACGGCGTCGATACCCTTGTCCGGCAGCGTTTCCAGATGATCGACGATATCGGGCTCGAGCCACGGAATGCGCGGCGGCCCGGAGCGCGACTGCCAGACCACGTCGTAGTCGCCGAAACCGGCGGCGGCCGCGCACAGCCGGGCCGATTCGGCGACCTGGCGGCTGTAGAGGTGGCCGCCGTCGTCCGGCGGCCCGGCCGCGGCATCCGCCGCGTCCGGTACCGAATGGGCCGTGAACACCAGCCGCGCGCCGCCACGGCGCTCGGCCGGCAGCGCCGCGACGGCCGCTCGCACGGCATCGGCGAAGGCCCCGATCAGCAGCGGGTGGTCGAAGTACTGGCGCAGTTTCACCAGTTCCGGCGCATCGTCGCCCACCGCCGCCCGTGCCCGGACGATATCCTCGTCGTACTGCCGGCACCCGGAGTAGCCACCCCAGGCCGAGGTCGGGAACACCAGGGCCGAACCGACGCCGTCGGCCGCCATCCGCGACACGGTGTCCTCGACCAGGGGGTGCCAGTTGCGGTTACCGAAGTAGACCGGAAGATCCCACCCGGCCGCCGCCAGGCTCCGCTCCACCGCCGCGATGATGTCGCGATTGAGCGCGTTGATCGGCGATACGCCGCCGAAGTGCAGATAATGCTGCGCCACCTCGGCGAGCCGTTCGGGAGGCACACCGCGCCCCCGGGTCACGTTCTCCAGAAACGGCATCACATCGCCGGGACCTTCGGGACCGCCGAAGGACAGCAGCAGCAGGGCGTCGGCCGCGCGGGCCACGGTGTTCTCCTCCCGGATCGTTCAGTTCGACGGCATGTTCTCGGGGAACCAGGTGTTGTGGCTGGCGCCGCCGTCGACATAGACGATCGAGCCGGTGGTGGCGGGCAGCCAGTCCGACAGCAGCGCGACGATCGATTTGCCGACCACCTCCGCGCCGCCGTCCCAGCCGATGGGCGAGGCACCGTCCCAGTAGGTGTCGAGTTGCTTGAGCTGTTTGGCGTCATCGGTGGCCGTACCCGCGATGGCCTTGGCGGCGAGGGTTTTGACCGGGCCGGCGGCGACCAGGTTGGACCGGATCTTCTTGGCGTAGCCGACTTCCCGCGCCACGTACCGGTTCACCGATTCCAGCGCGGCCTTGGCCACGCCCATCCAGTTGTAGTAGGGCATGGCGGTACGAGGATCGAAATCCATACCGACGATGGACCCGCGCTCGTTCATCACCGGCAGCACGGCCCGGGCCAGCGCCGCATAACTCCAGGCCGAGATCTCGAAGGATTTCGCGGCATCACCGGCGGGTCCGTCGAGGAACGGCACGGCATCGGGGCCCATGAGGGTCTTCGGGGCGAAGGCGATCGAATGCAGGACCCCGTCGATTCCCTCCGGGGCGATCTCGCGCAGCGCGTCGGGCAGTTTCGCCAGGTCCTCGGCGCTGGTCACGTCGAGCCCGATCGCCGGAGGCACCTCCTCCGGCAGCCGCTTGGCGATCCGGTCGATCAGGCGGAGGCGCTCGGTGAGACCGGTGATGATCACCCGGGCCCCCTCCTTCTGCGCGATCGCCGCCGCGTGGAACGCGATGGAGGCATCGGTGATGATGCCGGTGACGAGGATCGTCTTGCCTTCGAGCAATCCGCCCATGAGTTCTCGCTTCTCCCTGCAGTCTGGTGTCGTGTTCCGCCGTCCAGGCGGCGCACCGGCCGTCCATCGAACGGCCGGTGCGATATTCGCGATGTACTTCGATGCCCAGGGGGCAGGTCAGTGCCCCATCCCCATACCGCCGTCGACCGGGATGACCGCACCGGAGACATAGGCCGAATCCTCGGAGGCGAGGAAGCTGATAACGGCCGCGACATCCTCGGGCCTGCCGACCCGCTGCAGCGGGATGAACTTCTCGGCCATCTCCCGCATCTCCGCGGGCAGGTCCTTGGTCATATCCGTTTCGATGAATCCGGGTGCGACGACATTGGCGGTGATCGACCGCGACCCCAGCTCACGGGTGATCGAGCGCGCCAGTCCCACCACACCGGCCTTGGAGGCGGCGTAGTTGATCTGCCCCGCCTGGCCCGACATCCCGACCACCGAGCCGAGGAAGATCATCCGGCCCCACCGGGCCCGCAGCATCGCGCGATTGGCCCGCTTGGCGCAGCGGAACGCGCCGGCGAGGTTGGCATCCACGACCTTGGTGAACTGCTCCTCGGTCATCCGCATGAGCAGGGTGTCGTCGGTGATCCCGGCATTGGCGACCAGCACCTCCACCGGCCCCTGCGCGGCCTCGACCTCGGCGAAGGCCTGATCCACCGATTCACTGTCGGTGACATCGCATTTCACCCCGAGCAGGCCCTCGGGGGCGCCCGAACCGCGATGGGTGACCGCCACCTTGTGGCCGTCGGCGTGCAGACGCTGGGCCACCGCGAGACCGATCCCCCGGTTACCGCCGGTCACCAGGACCGAACGTGGTGTGAAGTTCGACATGGGGACAACCTACCGCCATGCCCTCGGGTCGCCGCCATGGGATCCGACCGAATTCGCCCGCCGTTTTTGTGCGCCACGAACAGATCAGCGCATCTCGACGAGTACTGCGGACCGGATGGGATCCGGCCCGCAGTACTCGACCGGAAACTCACACCCGTTTGGTGGTGAACAGCCCCCACATCATGAAACCGTTCTTGTCGGCCTGTCCCATCGCCCGGCAATACGCGGCCTGACCCGCGTATTTCTTCGCCAGCGTATCCCGGCAGTTCGCTTCGGCGTACGGTCCGGAGAACGGAAACAGCGCCAGATTGTCGGCAGCCGCGAGCCCCGACCCTCCGAAGACGATTCCGCCGATCAGGCCGATCGTGATGAACACACGCTTCATGGATTACCCCTCCCGAGAATGCCTCACTCCCCATGACCGAGGCACTCGAATCATACTGGAGCACAGGCATTCTCAGGGGATATTTTCCAACCGGGGCCGACGGGCCACCTGCCGTCAGGGCAACCGCTGGCGCATCACGAGCGCCGCCACGACACCGGCCAGGGTCATGAAGAGGCCGAGCAGCCACCAGGCGCGACTCGCGTCGCCCCGGGTCACCTCGTACCCGATCTGTTCCTCCAGTGTCTCGTAGACGCTCGAGAGCTCCTGCAGGCTGGACGCCGTGAAGAACTCGCCGCCGGACAGCCGCGCGATCTCCTGCATCGCTTCGTCGTCCACCGGCACTTCCTGCTGGTCGGAGCCCCCGTCCTCACGCGGGATCTCCACTACGCCCCACTGGGTTCCGAACGAGATGGTGGTGACCGGGATCTGTTTCGTCTTGGCCAGCCGGGCCGCGACGAATTCATGGCGCGGGTTGTCGTAGTCCTCGAAGTCCGGAACGGTCTGCTTCCCGTCCGACATCAGCACGACCCGGGCCGGGGGCGGGGTTTCCGATCCACCCACCACCGAGGCGAGGGTCTCGATGGACTGCAGGGCGGTGAAGATCCCCTCACCGGTCGCGGTGCGCTGGGCGAGTTTGATGTTGTCGATCGCCGCCTTCACGGATCCGCGATCGGTGGTCGGTGAGACCAGTACCGAGGCGGTACCGGCATAGGTGACCAGGCCCAGGTTGACCCCCGGGGTCAGTCCCTCGGCGAAGTTCTTGGCCGCCTCTTGGGCGACCTGCAGCCGGTTCGGCGAGACGTCGGTGGCCTCCATGGACAGTGACACGTCCATGACCAGCACCACCGTGGCCCGGTTGCGCGGCACCTTCTGTTCGGCGGTGGGGCCGGCCGCGCCGATCGTGGAGAACACCATGCCCACGATCAGCAGCACGATCGGCACATGGCGCCATGAGCTCGGCCGGTTCGGAGCGACCTTCTCGAGCTGTTCCATATTGCTGAAGCGCAACATACGCCGCTGCTTACCGCGCTGCGCGAGCAGATAGCCGAGCGCGAGCAGCAGAATGACAGCAAGGAATCCGAGCCAGATCGGTGCGGTGAAATTCGAAATACTCACTGGCGTGGCACCCGCGGGGTCGAGGCGCCGAGGCTGTGGCGCCGGGTGGAAACGAACCGGACCACATCGGCGATCCAGTCCCGGTCGGTCTGCAGGGTCAGCACCGGGGCGCCACAACTGCGCAGGGTCTGCTCGACCTCCTGCCGGTGCCGTTGCGCGGCCGCCGCGTAGTCGGCGCGCAACTGGGGGGTGACGCTGAATTCGCGGGTACGTCCGGTCTCCGGATCGTGCAGTACCACGTCACCGATATCGGGTAGCGCGATATCGCGCGGGTCGAGTACTTCGACCGCCAGCAGATCGTGACGCGCGGAGATGGCGCGCAGCGACCGCTGCCAGCTGATATCGCCCAGGAAGTCGCTGATCACCACCGCGAGTCCGCGCTTGCGCTGCGGCCGGCGCAGCGATTCGATCGCGCCGTGCAGGTTACCGCGCACGCCGTCGCGGGGATGCGGCGTGGTCGCGATACTGCGCAACAGCGACTGGGCGTGCACCCGGCCGCTGCGGGCGGGAATCCGCTGCATTTGCTCACCGGTGGCGACCACCGCGCCGATACGATTGCCGCCGCCCATCGTCAGGTGGGTGACCGCGGCCGCGGCGGCCACCGCCAGATCCCGTTTCTGGCAGGCACCGGTGCCGAAGTCGAGACTGGCCGACAGGTCGACCACCATCCACGTCTCCAGTTCCCGGTCGGCGATCATCTGCCGGACGTGCGGATGGGTCGTCCGGGCCGTGACCGACCAGTCCATCTGTCGCACATCGTCGCCGGGCTGATAGGCGCGCGCCTCGCCCGGCTCGGAACCCGGACCGGGGATGAGGCCGAGGTGATCGCCGTGCAGCACCCCGTCCAGGCGGCGGCGCACGGTGAGCTCGAGCGTTTTCAGGGCGGCGGTCAGATGCGGATCGGTCAGTTCGCCCGAACGGAACGACGGTGGTGCGTGGCCGGGCACCCCGGCGTGGGAATCCGACGCCCGGGTCACTGGGTCTGGTTCGTGCCGGCGGTCTGCGGGACCTGAGGCGCGGGAGCCTGCTGGGGCGGAGCGGGCCTGCGGTTGCCGTTCTCCGCGGGGGCGGGCGCCCCGCCGGGCGCCACCGCCTGCGGCGCCACCTGGGGCAGGCCGACGGTCTGCAGCACGCGCTGGATCACGTCCTCGGGGCTGACCTCGTCGGCGAGGGCGTCGTAGGAGAGCACCAGACGGTGCCGGAGCACATCCGGGATCACCTCGAGCACATCCTGCGGCACCACATAGTCGCGGCCCCGGATCAGCGCGATCGCCCGGGCGGCGGCGATGATGCCGAGGCTGGCACGCGGCGAGGCGCCGTAGGCCACCCAGTTCGCCACGTCCTGCATACCGAACTCGGCCGGTGCGCGAGTGGCCGAGATGACCCGCACCACGTAGTCCACCAGCGCGTGGTGCACGAAGGTGTTCGCGGCCAGCTTCTGCAACCGCAGCAGTTCCGCCGGTTCGAGGATCTGCTCGGCTTCGGGCGGGGTGACACCCATCCGGTAGATGATCTCGCGTTCCTCTTCGACCGACGGGTAGTCGACGACGACCTTGAACAGGAACCGGTCGCGCTGCGCCTCGGGCAGCGGGTACACACCCTCGCTCTCGATCGGGTTCTGGGTGGCCATCACCAGGAACGGATCGGGCATCGGATAGGTCTTACCGCCGATCGACACATGTCGCTCGGCCATCACCTCGAGCAGCGCGGACTGCACCTTGGCCGGCGCGCGGTTGATCTCGTCGGCGAGGACGAAGTTCGCGACCACCGGGCCCAGCTCGGTGTCGAACTCCTCCCGGCCCTGCCGGTAGATGCGGGTACCGACGAGGTCGGTGGGCACCAGGTCGGGGGTGAACTGGACGCGGGAGAACGAGCCACCGACGACCTTCGCGAACGTCTCGACCGCGAGGGTCTTGGCGATACCGGGAACACCTTCCAGGAGCACATGCCCCTTGGCCAGCACACCGACGAGCAGCCGCTCGACCAGGCGATCCTGTCCGACGATGACCCGCTTCACCTCGAATATCGCTTTTTCCAGCGTCGCGACATCACGCTCGAGGGCGTTCGAAGCGGGCGCCGGCGATTTTTTCGCCAGATCCGCCCCGCTGACACCGTCCGTCGAAGTCACCAACATCCCCGCTTTCGCCTCGGTCCTGTGCGTGCTGTCACAACTATTCCAGGTGATGACCGTATTCGCCGCAACCGGCTCCACTATCGGGAAATTCGCCGCGTTCGCGAACCGGTCCATACCCCGGCGCCGGCCACGGAGTCGCTGTCGCAGCCGTCACCGCCCGCTCCAGTCGACCATACGTACCGATACGGCATCATGCCCGCCGTGCCGAACGCTGAAACATCCCCGGTGCGGGGAATCCTTCCAGGACAGGCCGGCGACCGGACGGTTATCGGGCGGCGGCGCGGACGGGTTCGGCCCCGCCGTCCACTGATCCCCCCGGAGCCGCCACATCGGGATCACGACGGGACTTGATCCAGTACAGGCCTCCGACGACCAGCACCAGGCCGGCCAGCAACGCGAGGGTTATCGCGGTCCAGCCCATGGCCGGCTCCTGCTCCAGTCGGTGGACCAGGATCTGCGCGGCCTCTTCGGTGTCGCCACCTTTGAATTTCGCCTTGTCCTCGGCCCATTCCAGGTGGACCCGGGTTATGGAATCACTGGTGGTGCCGATCCAGTCGTCGCTGAATACCGCCACGGTGCCGTGCTGAAAGCCCGCGACCTCGGTGGCGAGATCGCGCAGTTCGGAATCGTGGCCGGGATTGCCGCTCACCACGACGATGCTCAGGTCGATTCCGTGTTCCCGCGCATCGGACACGATGGCGGCCAGTTCCCCCTGGTCGTCGCCGTCGGGCGCGGCCACCCCGTTGTCGGCGAGATCGGACCGAACCTCGGCCATGGTGTCCGCGTCGAATCCGTCCGGCAGTTTGGTGGCCATGAAGGAGAAGGCCGAGGTGTGGGTGACGGTCATCTTCCATCCGGTCTGGTCGAGCCGCATCGTTGGGCGAGGCGACGGGGAAATGCGATTCTGGGGTGCGAGCCCGGGAGTACCCGTGGGGACGTCCCGGCAACCCGGACCAGCTCGAGAGCAGATTACGCGACGCGGGATCGGTTACCCCACACCTGCCACACCCGCGGACCCGCGCGCCGCGCGACGATCACCGGCAGCGGGCCCGAAATTTCACAGGACAAGCGTACTGTTAGGGTTGGGAATCGCGGGGAACCGGCGCCACAGCGGGCCGGACCTCAGGCCAGACAACAGACGTATCGCCGCCGGCACAGCCCCGCCGACGGCGTCCGCACACCCGACAAGTGGAGCTGACGTGACGAAAAGTATCGATACTTTCGGCGCCAAGGGCAACCTCGAGGTCGGAAGCAACTCCTATGAGATCTTCCGGCTCTCGGCCGTGCCCGGCACCGAGAAACTTCCGTACGCGCTGAAAGTCCTCGCCGAGAATCTGCTGCGCACCGAGGACGGCGCCAATATCACCGCCGACCACATTCGCGCCCTCGCGAACTGGGATCCGAGCGCCCAGCCCAGTATCGAGATCCAGTTCACCCCGGCCCGCGTGGTGATGCAGGACTTCACCGG
>NZ_JBSFRU010000315.1:0-7637 GCF_053589395.1 Nocardia sp. NPDC003345 | reverse complement strand
GCCTGGCGATCGACCGCGGCGTCGCCGGTGGCGGCGGGCGGGCGTTTCACCACGAAACCACCCTTCGCACCCACCGGCACGATCACCGCGTTCTTCACCGCCTGCGCCTTCACCAAACCCAGAATCTCGGTCCGGAAATCCTCCAGCCGATCCGACCACCGCAAACCACCACGCGCCACCGCACCGAACCGCAGATGCACACCCTCCACCCGCGGCGAATACACGAAGATCTCGTACTTCGGCCGCGGCTGCGGCAGCAGCGTGATCGACTGGGGGTCGAATTTCAGCGAGAGATGCGCGGGCGGTTCACCGTCGGCGTCGCGCCGGAAATAGTTCGTCCGCAGGGTCGCCGAGACCACTCCGAGCACGGCACGCAAGACCCGGTCGGTATCGAGGCTCACCACCGCGTCGATCTCGGCTTCCAGCCATTCGGCGATGGCCGCGGCCGATTCCGCCGCCCCGTCGGGGTCGAAATAGGCTTCGAAGAGCCGCACGAATCCGCGCGACATCTCCGGGCTGGCCAGCAGCACCCGGGTGATACCCGCCGCACCGTAGGAGAATCCGGCCTGCTTCAGGTATTTCGCGTAGGCACGCAGGATCACCACCTGCCGCCAGTGCAGGCCCGCCCGCAGGATGAGCTCGTTGAGGGTGTCGACCTCGGCGGCCCCGAACCACATGGCTTCGAACGCGGCGGTGAAGCGCTGCGCGATCCCCTGGGCCCCCGGACTGTCGGGCAGATCCAGATCCGCCTCCAGTTCGGGGTCGAGTTGGCTGCGTAAGACCGCCGACACCACCCGTAACCGGAAATCGTAGATCCAGTCGGAGTTCTCGTTCTCGGTATCGAGCTGATAGGGCCGCTCGTCGACGACCTCGACACCGAGGCTGTGCAGCACCGGCAGCACTCGGCTCAGCGAGACACCCTCGCCGGCGGCGTAGAGGGTGAATCGCCATTCGCCCGGCGGGGCGTCGGCCGTGCGGTACAGCGCGGTCCGGAAACGCGCCGTCCCCAGTTCGTTCGGATCAATCCGGAATCGCATCGGCGAAACTGTCTCCTGAATTGTCGTCACCGTGATCCGCGCCTTTCCGCTTCGGTTTCGAGCACTTACTACCTGGGTACTGTACGCGTTTAATGTGCCGTTGTATAGCGGTACGTTACGTATGTGTAACCGATCACCCGGTGTGATCAGGGCAGAAGCGTGCGGACGCCGGTGTTCACGCGCGGGTCAGGGCTGCAGCAGGCCCGAACGCATCAGGAAGGTGCGGGCGCCTGCGGCACTGGCGAACGCACCGGTGTCGATACGCAATCCGGAGTTCGTATCCGCGTACCACACCGCCGAGGCGGCGCTCACCGCGGCGAACACATCGCCGTCCGCGACCACGCTGCCCCCGGCCGAGCGCCACTGCGAAATCGCCTGGCGCAGTGCGTCGGGGGTGCCGGTGTGCACCTGGAACACCAGCGCGCGCCCACCGGTGATCTCCCCCAGCAGCAGTGGACTGTCGGGCGCGATCACGCAACTGCGCACACCCTCGGTTTCCGGGTGCGGGCGGCAGCTCGCGCTGCGCAGCGGCGCCGGCAGCGCGGCCGCTGGATCCGCGGCCGCCGCCCCCGGACCAGCGGGCGCGAGTCCCGGTGGGCCGGTGAGCGTCGGGGTGGTCAGCGCACACGATTTGACCATCAGGAAGGCCAGTACCAGCAGCACCGCCACCGCCGCACCGGCCGCCGCCCGCCACTGCCATTTCGGATGCTGCCGATGAACCACGGCCTCCGCCTCGCCGGCCAGATGCCGGCGCACGAATCCGAGCGCTCCCCGCGGCGAATGACGATCCGCATGGTGCGGCGCGGGCAGATCCTGCCCAGCGAGCTCATCGTGCGAGCCGCGACGATGAGCTTCCGCCTCGTGCCGGGCGGCCGGCCCTGGGACGATCCCTCCGGCCCATCCGGCGATCTCGGCCTGGTACGCGCCCATCATCCCCGGGCGGCCCGGCGCGTTCGCACCGGCCGCCGGGTGCTGGGCGGGAACCTCGGCCGCCGGTAGCGGCGCACCACAATTCGCACAGGCCCCGGCCCCCGGCCCCGCCGCGTGCCCGCAGTACTGGCACCGGACCGTCATCGGCGTGCTCCGCGTCTCATACCGGCCTCACTGCCCGGTGACCACGATCGAGGAGATCGCGACGGTGTTGACCGAAGCGGGACCACTGGATTTGAGCACCGTCAGGGTGATCTCCGATGCGGTGACGGGCGGCTCGATCCGGGTCACCACCAGGGAGCGCTGATCCAGCGTCTCCTGGGTGTAGGTGGTTTTGTCGTCATCGTCGAACTGGTACGAGACCCGGCTCACCGTCCGGTATTCGGTCCACTGATCGGTGCCGTCGGTGCCCACATGGTCCCAGCCGGGCACGATCGCGATCGAATCGATCTCGTACTCCTTGCCCAGATCGATCCGCAGCACCTGGCCGTCGATCTTGTATGCCCGCGGGCAGGCCCAGGCCTTATCCGGTTCACCGGAGAACGCGTCCATACCGTCGGTACCGCCGGACGGACAGCTCGATTCCGCGGACTCCACCTCGATGGTGCCGCTTCCGGCCGCCTCGGTGGTCTGCGGGGCAGGCTGTGTGGGTGCCGCGGTGATCGCCAGCGGCGAACTATCGGATTTCTCGCCACCGCTGGTCAGGACCAGCACGATCACGATCAGCAACGCGATCGCCGCCGCCACCGCGAGCGCGACCTTCGGTCGGCGCAACTGCTCGACGACCTCCCGCGCCCGCTCCTCCGGTGAGGGCCGTTCGGCGCGGACGGGATCGGGTTCGGGCGCCCGGTCCGGTTCGGTCTCGGTCGCGGTGGCGCCCGCGAGCCGCCCGGCGACTCGCTCGGAGTTCTCCGCGGCGAGCGAGGACGAAGGCCCCGGGTCCGGGAGCTGCCCGCTGAGCAGCGCGTTGATCCGTTCGCTGGCCGAGGGACCGGCCGTCGAACGACGCGGTCTCGAAACGGCGGGGCCGGAGTCGGGTGCGGCCGCGTACCCCTCGGACGGCGGTGTGACACCGGCTCCGACCTCGACCCGTTCTCCGGCCGGCGCGGCGAGCAGCGATTCGTCGAAACCGACAGCGGAATCCGCTTCGGATACCGGATCCGGGATATCGGTTTCGGAGGAAGGCGTCGCGCCGTGCCCGAACGCCGGATCCGCCAGAAGCGCATCCAGAATCGCGCCTCGATTGCGGAGAAAAACATCTCCGGAATCAGCTTCGGGCATAGGCGAAATGTTATCGGCTACCGGCACCGCACCCTCGTCGATATTCCCACCAGTGGAGAGGTCTATCGGCGCACCGAGGCCGGGCGAACCTTCTCTAGCGCTGCTTCTCGGTGGTGACGAAATACTCCGGCGGTACATCGAACACACGCGCCAGCGCGATGATCAGGTCCAGCCGCGGAATGGCGTCGCCGTGGATCAGCCGGTACAGCCCCGACTGCGAAACCGGGACATCGGGATAGGCCAGCTCCAGGTGCTGGGCCAGCGAATACAGTGTCAGCCCGCGGGTGGAGCCGTCCTCGGTGGATACCACCGATTCGGCGATGAGTTCCGAGAGCCGGCTGGAGAATATCGCCGCGGCGGCCTGTCTCGGGGTCTGTTCCTGCGTGCCGTCCTCGTCCGCTCGTGCACTGTCCGGTTCGGGGTCCGCTACCACGGTCATCGAGATTACCTGTTCTGCCATAGTCAACGGGTGGGATATCCGTGCGGCCGGGTGACCGGCACGGTGCGTTCGGAATTCACCGGCGGCGCGACAACGCTCGACCGGCGTTCCGGTTGGTCGAGATAACGGGTCTCCCCGCGCGGTTCCACCAGATTCACCCGGACCGTACGCATCGGTATCCGGATATCCAGCTGGGCCTCCCCCACCTGTTCGATCGACAGATCGACCGATCCGCGCCGCGGGCTCCCCGGGTCACTGATGGACACGGTGGTGGGCGCCGCCGATACCTGCGGAGGCAACTGGTCGAAGACAACGATGGTGGCATCACCGGCCGAATCCCCCTCCTCGACCCCGGCCAGGCGCAGCGAGCGGGCGTCGCCCACCGCGCTCACCAGATTCTGCCAGCGCTGCGGACGGTTGGTGTGCACCTCGATATCCGCCCCGACCACCGTCGCCCGCAGCACCAACTGCTGGGCCACCGGCAACAGCGCCTGCACATCGACGGTGCGGCGGCGTGGGTTGTAGCGGGCGGGGTCGTAGAGCGGCAGCGCCAGCTGATGCCGGGGCTGCCCGTTGATCGCGCCCAGGATCTGCCCGTTGGGGCCGATCGGGATCGCCAGTGCGGCCGCGGTATCCGCGGGTGCCTCCTCGACGGTCCGCTCGTCCCGGGTCAGCGCGTTCAATGTCACGCCGGTGGGCAGGCTGGTGCGCAGCGCCAGCGACTGCCGTCCGGGCAGCCGGCGCAGGTAGTCGGGCAGGGCCTCGTTCATCGCCGGGCCGATATAGCGCACCACGGCCCGCGGCCCGTCGTCGGCCGTCAGCCCGACCACCAGGGTGGTACGGCCGCTGTTCCAGGTCCAGCAGTCGTCCAGGCCCGAATCGTCCAGGTGATCCCAGTCGATACCGAAAGTGGTCACGAACCGCCCCGGCACCGGGGTCCGCAGGCAGTCCCAGCGCTCCGACAGATCGGTGAGCTCGGCGCCCGCGTGCAGCAGCCGGGTGGCGTCCACGAACGCCGACGCCGGTAGCGGATGCGCGGCGACACCGCGTTCGCGGAGCCGGCCCGCGATCCGGTGGGCCGCGGTAGCCAGGGTTTTCGGGCCCACCACCGCGCATGGACCGCGCCGCGCCAGCGCGCGCAGGTTGCGTTCCTGGTCCAGGCGTACCACCAGCCAGGTCAGCCGGTTACCCACCACCGGCTGGGAACCGATCAGCTGGTCGTAGAGCATGCTGTAGCTGCCCGCGGCTCGGACCCGCTGGCCGGTGGTGACGATATCGATATCGACCCCGATCCCGAACTGGTCCAGCATCGGCAGCAGCGCCTCGACCGGCACCGTGTCCTCGGTGTAGATGGTCTGATCGGCGATCACTGTGGGCAGGTCGAGATTCGGCGCCAGCTGGATCATCGCGACCAGCACATCGCCCTCCTGCGCGATACCGCACACTCCGGCCGGAACCTCGATATCGCGGACCGGCAGCGGCGCGGCCAGCAGAGCGGCCCGGGCCGCGCGCCCGGTCCGGAAGGACAGCCAATCCAGCAACCACCGCATCGGCGTCCGCTGCCGGACCCGGATCAGCACCGACAGCATGAGTGCGACCACGATGAGCGCCGCACCCCACAGCGGTAGGTACGCGGATAAACCGGCTACCACCACACTGCCTCCGATCGCCATCACCGCGAACGGGCCGCGTTCGATCCCGGCGACCCGGCGGTCGGGCGCGCGCACCGCCCTTTCCGCAGTCACCGTCACCCGTGCCTCCGCCGCCGCGCGTTCACGCCGTAGGTCACCCCGGCCCCGATCAGCACCGCCGCGCCGATCACGATCGCGGCCGTGATTCCCGGTGTGTTGTCCGGGGGCCGCTGCGGTGGCGGCAGTTCCAGTACCGCCGCCTGGTACAGCCCCTCGGGCGGCTCCGGCGGAGTGCGATAGCTCAGCGCTTCGAGCGGGTCGATCAGACCCGCGCCCACGACATTGTCGATTCCGCGGGCGGGCGCGTGCGCGCTCGCGGTGAGCCGGGCGATGATCTCGGCGGGAGTCTCGTTGGGGTATCTCGACCGCACCAGCGCCGCGACGCCGGCCGCATAGGCCGCGGCGAACGAGGAGCCGCCGACCGGGGACAGTTTGTTCGGTTCACCCACGCCGTTGATCACACCGGCGGCGCCGGGACCCAGCGATTCGATACTGGTGCCGGGGGCGGCCACGGTGACCCACGGGCCCAGCAGCGACTGATCCGTGACGCCACCGGTGGCGGTGGTGAAAGCGACGGTCAGCACGGATTCGGCGAAGACACCCGGCACCGAGGCGGACTGGACGTATTTCCAGTTCCGCGGGTCCCCGGGACGGCCCGGATCGTGATCGGGATTCTGCCGGCAGTTCGCCCCACCGGGATCGCCGGATCCGGCGACGATCAGGGAACCGCGGGTGTGCACCGCGTAGCCCACCGCCTCGGCGACCACGGCCAGATCGACTCCCGAATCCACCGGTACGCAGACCGGCAGCGGTATCGCGATGATCCCCGCCCCCATATTCGCCGCGTGCGTGATGGCGCGGGCCATGGTCCGCAGCTCCCGCGAGATCTGCTCGCGCGGTTCGCTGGACGCTCCCTCCTGCCGGAACGCGTTGGAGCGGTACCGCAGGGAGATGAGCTTCGCGTCGGGAGCCACACCGGTCAGACCGTCCGCGGGATCGGCGGTGGCCCCGATGATCCCGGCGACGAGCGTCCCGTGGGCGTCGCAATCCTGGAGGCCGTCGCCGCCTTGGGCGACGTAGTCTCCGCCGCCGGTCAGGTTGGGTAACCGGGGATGGGGAGTGATCCCGGTATCGACGACCGCGACGGTCACTCCGGCGCCGCGGCTGAGGGTTCGGGCATCGCTCAGGTTCAGCGAGATCTCCGAGGGCGGCGTCCGCGAGATATCGGTGTTCTCCAGCACACCGGCCGCCAGGCAGCCGCTGGTTTGTTTGGTGGGCCCCTCCGGTCCCGGCGGACCGTCCGGCGGCGCCACCCCGACCACCACTTCCGGCGGTATCAGCGCGCCGGCCGGGCCGGCCCCGGTACTCAGCAGGAGTACGGCCAGCGCCGCGGCGGCGGCCCTGCCCACTCTCATCAGATTCCTCGCATGGCGGTGTAGATACCCATGATCCAGAACGCGATCACCGGAACGATCAGAATGAGCGCGTACTCGATGAGATCGGTGATCCGGCGGGTGACCGGGGTCAGCCGTTTCCCGGGCAGGGTCAGGGCCGCCGCCAGGGCCGCGCAGGCGATAACGGCGACGATGAGGACCACCGACACCCGCGCGAACGAGCTCCCGTACGCGGTGACCAGCACCGCGCCGATACCCAGCACGGTCACCGCGGCCCCGGCGATCAGGGCGATGGCCTGCACCCGGTCCGGATACCATCGCGAGCGCATCGCGAGAATCCCCGCGACGGCCGTTCCCATGACGATCTCCCGGATACCGCCCGGACTGACGGCGGCACAGATCACCGTCGATACCGACAGCAGTCCGGAGATGGCGACGATGAGTCCGCGCAGACTGGTCACCGCCAGCCGGGCCCGGCTCTCGATCCCCACTTCGTTGTTGTGCCGGGATTCCTCGGCCGCGGCCGCGTCCTCCGCGTTCTGCTCCACATCCCGGTGGGTTTCCGCGTCGAAGATATCGGTGAGCGTGGCCGGGTTCACTTCGTTGCCCGGGTCGGGCAGGTCGGGTGGGCGGATCCGGGCGATCACGACGGCGATCCGGGGGGCGAGTGTGAGCAGCACCAGCCCGGCGAACACGGCACCACCGGCGACCTGGCGTGTCGCCAGATCGAAGTACGCCAGGGGAAGCACCACTGCCGTCACGGTGACGCCGAGAACCGCGACACTCATCAGGGTGGCGATACCCGAACCGGTCACCCGCATCAGAGCCATGGCCGCGACTGCCGCGACCACCGCGCCCGCCGCGA